>NZ_JBEBMB010000067.1:0-8696 GCF_040081915.1 Xenorhabdus sp. SGI240 | reverse complement strand
CGTGGTTAAAGGCATTATTCCTGCACATTCCTTATGCAGCATTTACGGGGCGAGCGGGTCATATAAGAGTTTTCTGGCAGGAGCATGGGGCTGTCATATTGCTACAGGTAAGGCATGGGCGGGAAAACAAGTTGCTCAGGGTTCTGTGCTGTACGTTGTCGGTGAAGGCGGGATCGGCGTACCACGGCGTATCAAAGCATGGGAAATCGTTAATGGTCAGGTAGTTAAAAATATGTATCTAATCAATACCCCGGTATTTCCGGCCTCGCTAGCCGAAGTGCATGAGCTAGTGATCGCCGCCCAGCAGGTTGAAGCCGAAACGGGCAAACCTGTGCACCTGATTATTCTGGACACCCTCGCCCGCTGTTTTGGCGGCGCTGATGAAAATGACTCAAAAGATATGGGCGCGTTTGTCCGGGGCTGTGACGAACTGAAAGCCAAAACAGGCGCAAGCATTCTCGTGGTTCATCATTCCGGCAAGGATGAAAGCAAAGGTGCAAGGGGTTCCAGTGCTTTTCGTGCCGCGTTGGATGTTGAATACCGAATCAATAGGGAAGGGAAAAAAGGCGGTGCATTGGTTATCACCTGCACCAAGATGAAAGATGCCGAAGAGCCGGAAACCAAAGCCTATGACATGCGCGTGGTTGAACTCTTTACCGATAAAGACGGAGAAGATATTACGTCACTGGTTTTGATTGACAGGCCACGCGATCCGATTGAAGAGGAGGACATCGGGCATGTTTCCAATAAGAGCGATAACCACACTGCATTATGGCAGTGCATCCGGTCGCGCACTGCTCTGAAAGAACCTTGTAGCGTTGCTCTTGTCCGTGATGATTTAAAGGCAATGGGTGTGAATGTGAAAAATTTCAGCCGTTGGTTAATCAAGTTAGAGCAAGACGGACTGATTACCCGCAACGGGCAGGAACTCACCATAGTTAACCAGAATAATGAAAATTAAAAAATGAGTAAAAAAGTGAGGAGTGGTGAGGAGAAGGATTTTACAACTCACCGTTTTCCTCAATTTTCTCGCATATATACAGAAAAGTGAGGAGCAAAAAAGATATTGATTTTTAAGGATAAATAAATCTCAATTCCTTACCTGTTTTTGCAGTGAGGAAAACAAAAAGTGAGGAGAAAAATGAGGAATGAGTGAGGAGGCAAAATCTTTTCTGGCTGGTGTTTTTTCAGCCCTCCAGGGCGAGAGCGTGAGTGCTTAAATTAAAAACAACACGAACAATATCCAAACTATTTTGATGACAGGATGTGTTGGGTTGGGTTGCTTTAAATTTAATACAATTGAGAGTTATTTTCGCTCCAATTGTGTTCATAAAACGTTCACGCTCTCGTCCTGTTCAGCTCTCCGTGTTCCCGGGCTAATGAATTAGCCCGGTAACATGGAGAAGACAAGCGCAGCGCGTCAGTGTCATTCTACGTAGGCCAAAATTAATTAGCATCTTATTAAACGAGAACTCCTTTCTGGCTGGCAATCAGTTTAGCACTACAGGCCGTGCACATTCCTTATAACAGGATAAATCTTCATCAATTTTTTGTAACTGAAACCATGCTAATGAAGTTATTTTTCTATTCCTACCATAGTGAAAATAATCTGCTAGCGCTCCCAGATATAAACATAATTTATGCATGGATATACATCAAACCTACCGTTCATTATCAGTTAATTCAATAAGTTACTTAATAGACAAATGTCTTTTAGAACCTCAATTTTCAGAGATGAGTTTCTCCTGAGAAAAGAAATTTTTAAGATGACTACTCAGGTGCTTTCATGAATGAATTTATTATATAAATGCAAGTATTTTTGAAATTATAGTTATTACGTGAATTATATAATTAAAGAAATTAATATTTTATATTTTTGTTTTTTATAACCTTTAATTATAAGCTGATAAATAAAACTTTAAATTTGCATATAAGCTGTTTAGTATCTGCAAAGTAAAATTATTAGGATTTATATGATAAATTAAAATAAGTAGATCGTATTTTAACTCTATCTTACGGAATTAAAAACAGATTAAAATTTAATAATATTATTAAATTACATAAGAGTGTATTTCATATTTGGCTTTATAAACACTTAGTTACCAAAAAACAGGATATTTTATTTATTTGCAATGTTATTATTATGAAAGGAAAAGTAAAGTTATGTTGTCATTAAAATACCTAGCTGTTAATCCATCTAATTATATTCTTCATTCCGCTTATATACCCTCATCGAAGCCGGAAACTCAACGAGCTATTTTGGCTGCCAGCTTGGCTGATGGTAAGTCAATTATTAATAATGATTTACGTTGTCTGGAAACCAGTACAATGAAGGAAGCATGTCGCAATATTGGAGCCAGAATTATTGAGGAGCCGCGAAGATTAATTATTTATGGAACTGGTGGCAAAATTAGTCCTGAAAAAAAAGTCATTGATGCTCTCGGTTCGGGGCTAGTCTTCCGTGTAATAACCGCCCTTACTTGCCATAGTGATACTCCCGCTGTGATATCGGGTGATACTACTCTCAGAACTCGTGTGATGGAGCCTTTACTGAATTCACTTATTGAATTGGGTGGAAATATTACCAGTGTTCATATGAACGGAAAAGCACCTTTCATCAATTGGGGAGGATATATTGGTGGTGAATGCGAAATCGAAGGAAACATTAGTTCCCAATTTATTACAGCAATCCTTTTCGCAGCACCCCTTGCTAAAAAAAGTACTACTGTAAAAATCAAAGGGGAGATCCTATCATTATCCTATATTCGACAGACATTAGAAGTTCTTGCAATAGCCGGCATTAAATTTAAGCATAATGAAAATTTCTCCAAAATTACGGTATTCCCTGGCGAATATAGTCCTGCTGAATATACAATAACAGGCGATTACACTTCGTGTTCTTACCTAGTTGCGGTGGCAACTTTATTTCCATGTGACCTGATACTTAAAAATATCAACAGTAAGAGCTTGCAAGGTGAGCAGGCTATTCTGACATTTGTTGAAGAAATGGGAGTAGAAGTCATAAGAGATGATCAAAAAAACGAAATTAGATTGATTAATAGAAAAGGCCTACTAACTGGAAACTATGAATTTAATGTCAGTAATTGCCCTAATATTGTACCTACGCTAGCTTCAATAGGAATTTATGTCAATGGCTGTTTCAGAGTTACCGGGGGATCTATAACCCGTCTTCATAAATCACCAAGAATAAAAGCAATGGTAAATGAATTGCTAAAATTGGGTGTTAACATTCAACCTTTGATTATAAATGATGTTTATGACGGTTTCGAAATTCATGGCGCATCATCCTATTCTGGAAATTGTAGACTTTCTAGTTGGGGGGATCATCGTATTTTTATGTCTTTATTTTTAGCGTCATTACGTTGTCAACAGACTAATTACATTGATGGTTATGAAGATGTCCATTGTTCATTCCCTTCTTTCTTTAAAGAGTTTGAACAACTTGGTATTACATTCAAAGAAATGATTTACCAATCTGAGTCAGTTTATTAATTTTATTGAGGATATCAATATGAATATCACCAAAAAAATGCACGAGCAAGGGTATGTTGTAATACCTGAAATAATAGGCAAAGAAGAGATTAAAACCATCAGGAATTTTTATAAAAAAACCTCTGAGATAAATAATCTTTCAACTCTTCTTCCATCAGACATATTAAAAAACACTGAAATATTTCATGCTATTTTGAATGATAAAGCAGTTACAGCGATCAAGGAGATTTTTGGCAGAACTTTTTCTTTATTCCCTAATTTTACGATTCGGGAAAGTGTTTATATCCCTTGGCACAATGATGCCTATTTTTTACCTGATGAGGTAATAAATCCTGATACACACTTACAATTTATGCAATGTGCTATCTATTTGCAGGATAATGAGCCTGATCATGGAGGGGGAATAACACTAATCCCCTTTTCTCATCGGCTAGATCAAGCCACTGTGAAAAGTATGTTGAATACTCCACAAGCCTACGAAAAAGTTATCATGAGCAAAGCCGGTGATCTTATTCTCTGGGATAACAGAATAACTCACAGAAGCACTTATCCTGATAAGGGGCCTGACAACACCAAATTAGCCTTACAATGGACAGTCTCTGCTTCAGAACAACATAACGAACCATACCTACAGTACCTTCGGGATCGTGCTCAACATAATATGCATGTTTCAGATTATCTCCCCAAAAGCCCAAAACCTTATTTTGCAGATATGCCCAGTGTCCGATACCCAGACTCATTTCATGAAGATTCATTAAAAATAATGAAAAAGCAAAATATAGACTTTATAGGGTTATGAGCTATGACATATTCAAATAATGGACAGAAAGAAAATGGAGCATCTTATATATTGAGGCAGCTACGCCGGTTAGGTGCTTCTCACCTCTTCATGGTGCCAGGTAAGCTCATTAATGCATTCATGAAATGTTACCCGAAAGATAATGATTCAGTATTAGATATTTTTCCTGTTCCAGTAGTCACCGCCTGCGAAACGGGGGCTGCTTATATGGCAGAAGGATATGCTCGTGTCTCTGACAATTTTGGTATATGCCTAGCCATTGGTGGTCCAGGTGTTACAAATACTCTGACAGGCATAACTTCTGCCTACACAGATAATTTTCCTGTTTTGCTCTTAGCTGGCCAAATTTCTTCAGCAATGGAAATGCACAATGTATTACAGGACAGTACCCAATCTGGAATTAACCAACAAGCCATTTTTTCTCCGGTGACTCGCGCAACATTTGAAGTTAAAGCGGGTCAATCAATCAGCCGATTTCTGAGAGAATCACTCCGGGCAATGAAAGGAATTGAGAGGGGTCCTGTGTATCTGGGAGTCAGTAAGGAAATTTTAAATGAATATGATGAAAATCGCCCCGACATTAGTTCAAGCATTTCTGATTCTTGGAAAAATCGTCCGGTCGATATCAATAAAATACGTTCACCCGAATTTAAAAATTTCATGAGTAAAACCCATAATTGCATTATTCTCACGGGGTTACGCAGTAAAACATCTGAAACCGCTGATACACTGTTAGCATTTGCAGAAAAGTATCATTTCCCAGTGGCAACAACGCTAAGTGGTAAAGGGATATTTCCAGAAGATCATCCTCTGTCGCTCGGTATTTATGGTTATTCAGGTAGTCCCAGAGCAATTGAAGCATTTAAGAATCCAGAGTTGGAAGGTATTATCTTATTGGGCATGGATACCACTCAGTGGAGCACTATGTTATGGTCTCCAGACTTACAACTTTCGGGTAGAACAGTTCAGGTGGATACTAATCCCGAATATCTTGGTAAATACCTTGATATCACTTGTGGGATCACCGCAAACAGTAGTGCATTTCTGGAAGCTCTTGATGAACATTACTCTAATATTCTCACTCAAGGCCACTCCAAACGGGAGAAATGGTCACAGTACCTCAGTATAATTCCCAAGTATTTCCCTATTGATTTTAGCGCAACAGGCGATGCAACAAGACATCCAGCATCCTATATCAATATCCTCCAGAAACATTTTCCGGAAAATGGAATAGTCAGTGTTGATTCCGGTGCGCACCGATCATTTTTTGGTCATCATTGGATCGCTCGCAGACCTGAAGCGTATATATCAGCAACCACACTTGGCCCTATGGGCTGGAGTATCCCAGCAGGGATAGGAGCCAGCTTTGCTGCTCCAGATAGAAAATGTATGGTTATAACAGGTGATGGTTGTATGTTAATGCAGGGAATGGAGTTAGCCACAGCATCAAAATACCATCGCAATATACTTTTCATTGTCTTTAATAATGCATCTTATGCTGCAAGCTATTTTAATAATAAAGATAACAAAACAGATCTGACAAAAATTCCTGATTATGATTGGTGTCAATTGGCGAGAGGATTAGGGTTAAACTGTTTGTGTGTAAATTCGCCTGATCAATTACAGGAATGTATTGCCGGAATTATGCAACAGAACAGCCCATTCTTGATCGAAATTAAATGTGACAACCAACACACAACGCCAAATAAAGAATATAACAAACGCATAAAAGCGTTCCCACTCGTATGAAAGGTGAAAAGGCATGAAGTCAAAGCTCATTATCATCAATTCGTGCGTTATACTGGTATTGGGATTATTTTCTATAGACCTTTATAATCCGGCACTACCTATAATAAAAACCGCACTCGCAATTACTGACAATCAGGCACAAAGCCTTGTTGTTTATTATCTCATTGGTTTCGCCGTATCCCAACTTTTTTATGGGCCTCTCTCCGATAAACATGGACGCATTCCTGTCATTGTATTTTCCTTATTATTTTCCGCTATAGGTAATTATCTGACTTCTACAGCTGAATCATTTCACGCACTATCTCTATTCCGGCTTCTGACCGGTATTGGTGCAGGCGGGTGTCCGGTTATTAGCAGAGCTATACTCAGTGATACTTTCCGGGATAAGACGGAATTATCTAAATCTCTGGCTATTTTTTCGATGGCATCACAAGTTTCGCCTGCTTTTGCACCTGTCATTGGCGGGTATATTACAGAATATCTGCCGTGGAAGTTTAATTTTATTGCTCTTACTATAATGATGCTGATAGGTGCATTTTTTGTAAAAATGACGTTGCCGGAAACATCACCGATGAAATCAACGGACAATGGCCGGATAACAGGTTTTCGAATTCTGTTATCTAATATTAATTTTGTTGTATACAGTGTTGTCTCTGCCGTTTTATTTGCTATTACCATTGGTTATTTTACTGCCAGCCCTTTCGTATTCCAGACACAATTTGAATTATCTTCATCACAGAATGGATATCTGTTTATGGTCTATTCTGCTGGGATCGTAATCGGTTCGTTGCTGACAAAAAAATGGTTGTCACATTCCATACCTGAAAGAATTCTGAAAGTTTCACTGCCGTTATTAGTATTATTTACAGCGATGGCGCTTATTTTTATTTATTTTACTCAGATATTGTCGATTGAATTTATCATTATTTATAGTTTTGCGGTAGGGCTGGGATGTGGGCTGTCTTCTCCATTATTACTTGGGATAAGTTTGCATGGACATCCAGAATTGTCCGGGACAGGCAGCGCTTTACAAGGCGCACTAAAAATGGCCGGAGCAGCCATTGTATTATGGTTTTTCTCTAGTGGGCACACAACAACAGTAGCGGGTTTAATGTGGGGACTTTTCATTCTTGCCTTGATTTGTTTTGTTTTCATTACGTTTACTCTGTATAGGGTATCAGAAACAAAAAACCGGCGCTTATAGAACAACCAACATTGATAATTTTATCTTCACTGTCACACTAACGGAGAGAATATGGATCTTGGGATCGCGGGTCGCTGGGCTGTCATATGTGCAGCCAGCGAAGGTTTAGGATTTGCTTGCGCTGCAGCGCTAGCGGCAGAAGGTGTAAATGTTGTTATTAACGCACGAAGATCTGAACAATTGAAAGTGGCGGCACAACAGCTTCAAAATATAAATTCTGCTATATCCGTAAAATGGGTATCAGGTGACATAACACAATCAGAAATTCAGGATACTGTGCTGAATACACCACCTGTAGTGGATATTCTTGTCACAAATGCGGGTGGCCCACCAACAGGTATTTATTCCGACTGGACTCGTGAAATATGGTATCAGGCCATTAACACTAATATGCTTACGCCAATCAGCCTGATTCAGACTGTCATGAATAGAATGGTTAATCGCTGTTTTGGGCGTATTATCAATATTACCTCTGGAACAGTTAAAGCACCTCAAAGTGAGCTGGGATTATCAAACGGAGCGCGTGGAGGGCTAACAACTTTCATTAGTGGTCTGGCAAAATCTCATGCGTTGATGAGTAATAATGTCACCATAAACAATCTATTACCTGGCGCTTTCGATACCCATCGTCTGAGACAAACATTTGTACAAAAAGCGTCAATATGCGGAGATTCACCGGAAAGTATGGCAATACAACGAAGCCAGAAAATCCCCGCTGGACGGTTTGGTACTCCCGAAGAATTTGGTGCGTATTGTGCTTTTTTGTGTAGTAATTATGCAAGTTATATAACGGGACAAAATATCCTTATTGATGGTGGTGCCTATTCCGGTGTTTTTTAAGGCGCTTCCTTCTATATCCCATCATCAAGCAAAAATTTGACCCCGCTCGATAAAGCATTTCATTGTTATCAATGATCCATAACCTGCAAGGATCAGCATTAAGCGGCGAAATAAAACTCCTGTAGCCTGAAAGGGAAAGCAATAATTGCGGTACATCTGCGCACTTTTGGAAGCAGATATCGTCGGACAAATAACCTAATGTACCGATGTCCACAACTCGACGAGTTCCCGCCACTTGGCGTGGGCGAGTTATCAATTCTCCTGCATGGTTACTGCTTGTCCGCTTACAGCAAGTGAGGTCGAACGATGACATTTTTTCAAAACCTCTACATGATATCAGCAGTAGTGTTGAAGAAAAGCATGAAATTCAGATTTCCGATCAGGCTCGGTTGATTGAATTATTACAAATATTACTTTAACGCGATGCTCGACTTTAACATCCTATCACGTTGGCTTGTTGAAGCCAGTCGCGCTGACTTTTACCTTGTTTAACATTGGCAAAAATACCCAACGTGTGAGAAAGCAGTTTTCTGGCAATTCGATTACTCAAATGCCACAAATCCCGTGCCCAGCACTTCTCGATAGCAAATT
>NZ_JBEBMB010000066.1:0-17370 GCF_040081915.1 Xenorhabdus sp. SGI240 | reverse complement strand
TAGCAATGAGTTAATTGTTTAGGTGTAGAAAGTTTATCTGCTGAATAATTCAAGCAGAGATAGCGAGAAGTATGAATCGGATGCGCGAAAGCCATCCTGTTATCCATTGAAGATAAAGGAAAATAGGCTTCATGTTGATATGAAAGATAAGTGCATGATCTAATGTTCACTACACTTGACTGGCAATATAAAAACACCTTTGGGTGTATTTTTCAGTTTAAGAAACCTTCATCGCCAGACAAGGGGTTTATGTCTGACAATATCTGCTTCCAAAGGTGCGCAGATGTACCGCATTGCATGCACTCCCTTTCAGGCTACGGGAGTTTTATTTCGCCGCTCAACGCTGATCCTTACAGGCAATGGATCATCGATAATAGTTAAATACCTTATCGATTGGATTGAGCGAGGTCAAATTTTTTTTTGATGATGGAGTGTGGAGGAAAATATGTCAGGCCCAAACCGCACCCAACTCGAGATTAACAAATAGAAAAGGGGGTACATTTTTGCGCCACCTTATTAAATTTACATACATTATGGTAAATAGACAAAGCTTTTACAACGGGTAAAGGCTTCCCTTATTGCCTTACCTAATTCTTCATCAGTGACATCTTCTGAAAGAGTGATATTACAATCATCGGGCATTCCTTTTTTCCCCCAAGTATCTAACTTCTGGTGTGCTTGTGGTGAAATTGTGATTTTACCTTCTAATAAGTTCACATCACATTTGTTCATTTTTTTGAACAATGCCCGCTTAGTTTTATATCCCCCTTTTTTCATTGCTTCTGCAATCCAGTTTTTATAACGAATGGAAATCATATCACGATGAAAAAAATCAATATCCTTATATGGATCAACAAGGCGGCTTTGAGATAGAGCTTGCCGAACAGCGCAACCTAATTCTCCATCAGAGGCATCTTTGGTCAAATAGAGAATTTCTGCCTCGTGATCTACAACTAAGAAATGATAGCCTGACATTGTTTTCACGTAATAAAAATCGTCATTAAAATCAATAGATGCATTAAAACCTAAGCCAGTATCATTAATCATTGAGTCTCCCCTCTTACAACGGTCACTTTGACATCTATATTTTTTTCTGCCGCATAGCTGATGGATTTATTAATCTCTGCCCACTGTGCTGTTGTGGTTTTTTCAGGTACAGCGAGGTGCAATGTTTTTTTCTCGATCATAGCATTGGTTACCTTTAGAGCACCCTTGGTTGTACTCTGAAATCCAACCATATCATTAATATAACCGTTTAGTTGGCTACTTATCTGTTTAGGGTTTTCTATCCTTGATTTTGTTGTAGTGTTTAACGTTTTTACGCTGATCACCTGTCCTGTTGATTTGTTAAAATAATCATTTAGTGTGACAATTATTTATTCACATAACAGATAGAAAAAGTGGTACAAAAATGCACCACCTTATTAAATTTATATGCCTTATGGTAAATAAACAAAACTTTTACAACGGGTAAAGGCTTCCCTGACCGCCTTACCCAGTTCTTCATCAGTAACACTATCTGGGAGAACGATCTCAACATCACAATTATCAGGCATACCTTTCCCTCCCCATGTCTCCAATTTTTCATGTGCCAATGGCAAGATAGTAATTTTTCCATTTAAGAGTTTCACAAGGCATCTATTCATTTTTTTTAATAGTGCCCGTTTAGTTTTATATCCCCCTTTTTTCATCGCTTCTGCAATCCAGTTTTTATAACGTATATCGGCCATATCACGGTCAAAAAAATAGCTATCTTCGGGATCAACAAGACGACTTTGGGATAACGCATACCGAGTAGAAAGCCCCAATTCCTTATCAGAAATATTTTTAGGTAGATAGATAGTCTCGACAGTATTATCTGCAGCTAACAAACGATAACCAGACAGAGTTCTGATATAATAAAAATCTTCATTAAGGCTAATGGATGTGTTTAACCCTTGGCTAATATCATCAATCATGGGGTATCTCCTTTCACAACAGTCACTTTGATATGGATGTTTCTATCCATAGCATAACTAACAGATTTATTTATTTCTGCCCATTGTGTCGGTGTGGTTTTTTCAGGTACGGCAAGATACATTGTTTTTTGTTTGATCATATCGTTTGTCAAAATAAATTCACCTTTAGTAGTGGTTTTGAATCTATCCATGTCATTGATATAACCATTTAGTTGGTTACTTATCTGCTTAGGATTTTCTATCCTTGATTTTGTTGTAGTGTTTAACGTTTTTACGCTGATCGCCTGTCCTGTTGATTTGTTAAAATAATCATTTAGTGTGACAATTATTTATTCACATAACAAATAGAAAAGGGGGTACATTTTTGTACCACCTTATTAAATTTATATGCCTTATGGTAAATAGACAAAACTTTTACAACGGGTAAAGGCTTCCCTTATTGCCTTACCCAGTTCTTCATCAGTAACACTATCTGGAAGGGAAATATTACAGTCGCGAAGTAGACCTTTTCCTCCCCACGTATCAAGTTTTTCATGTGACCAAGGTGAAATAGTAAGACTACCGTCTAACAATTTCACACTGCATTTATTCATTTTTTTGAATAACGCCCGCTTAGTTTTATATCCCCCTTTTTTCATTGCTTCTGTAATCCAGTTTTTGTAGCGAATAGAAACCATATCGCGATTAAAGAAATCAATATCCTTATATGGATCAATAAGACGGCTCTGAGATAGCGCTTGCCGAGCAGCACGGCCTAATTCTCCATCAGAAATATCTTTAGGCAAATAGAGTGTTTCAGCTTCATGATCCGCGACCAAAAGATGATAGCCTGACATTGTTTCTACATAATAAAAATCATCATTAAAATAAATGGATGCATTAAAGCCTAAATCAGTGTCATCAATCATGGTGTATCCCCCTTCACAACAGTCACTTTGACATTAATATTTTTGTCCGCAGCATAATTGATAGATTTGTTTATTTCGATCCATTGAGCTGGTGTGGTTTTTTCAGGTACAGCGAGGTGCAATGTTTTTTTCTCGATTATAGCATTGGTTACCTTTAGAGCACCCTTGGTTGTACTCTGAAATCCAACCATGTCATTAATATAACCGTTTAGTTGGCTACTTATCTGTTTAGGGTTTTCTATCCTTGATTTTGTTGTAGTGTTTAACGTTTTTACGCTGATCGCCTGTCCTGTTGATTTGTTAAAATAATCATTTAGTGTGACAATTATTTATTCACATAACAGATAGAAAAAGTGGTACAAAAATGCACCACCTTATTAAATTTATATGCCTTATGGTAAATAAACAAAACTTTTACAACGGGTAAAGGCTTCTTTTACCGCCTTACCCAGTTCTTCATCAGTAATACTATTGGGAAAAACAATCTTACGGTCGCGAGGCATACCTTTTCCCCCCCACACCTCCAATTTTTCATGTGCCAATGGAACAATAGAAATTTTATCATCTAATAATTTCACACTGCATTTGTTCATTTTTTTGAATAACGCCCGCTTAGTTTTATATCCGCCTTTTTTCATTGCTTCTATAATCCAGTTTTTATAACGAACAGAAACCATATCGCGATGGAAAAAATCATTATCTTCGGGATCAACGAGGCGACTTTGTGATAATGCCTGTCGGACAGAAAAACCTAATTCTTTATCAGTTGTATCTTTGGGTAGATAGAGTGTTTCCGTTGTATTGTCTACTACCAATAAACGATAACCAGACATTGTTTCTACATAATAAAAATCGTCATTAAAACCAATAGAAGCATTGAAGCCTAAGCCAATATCATCAATCATGGCGCATCTCCTCTTACAACGGTTATTTTAACATCGATATTTTTGTCCGCAGCATAGCTGATAGATTTATTTATTTCGACCCATTGTGCTGGAGTAGTTTTTTCAGGTACGGCGAGATACATCGTTTTTTGTTTGATCATATCAGGTGTTAGCTCAATTCCATCTTTCCTTGCTATATCATCAAATTTTTCTATTTTATTGATATAACCATTTAGTTGGTTACTTATCTGCTTAGGATTTTCCATCCTTGATTTTGTTGTAGTGTTTAACGTTTTTACGCTGATCGCCTGTCCTGTCGATTGGTTAAAATAATCGAATGTTTCAAAACCATAAGGCAAGCGGGCACTTTCTGGCAGCTTTAACTCTTTCCCCACAAAATCCTCAAACGGGTAACCCTGTCTGTAGTTGCCTTCCGTCCATGACATACCGGTTTTACTGCCATCTTTTTCAATACGAACAACATCTTTGATACTGACCAGGCCTTCCGTATTTTTCAGCCCCTTAAATTTGCCGCCAACCGCTTTGAATGTACTCGTTGTCGCTGTCGCACCGCCTTTTACCAGTGCCAGATACCCAATTATTTTCGTGGTTAATTTCCCTGCTTCCACTCCGGCATTAAAAGCGCCATCCACACCGGCTTTTTCATAGTCCCGTTCAATGGTATCCAGTCGTTTGATGAAATCGGCTTTTTCTGCCTGATAAACCGTATCCAGAATACCGTCACTATTAATCAGGGTTTTTAGTGCCTGTAGTGTCTCTTTATAATTGACGGTGGCACCGACAATGGCTACCGCAGTATCATAAAGTTCAGCAGGAACCCCGGCCACAAACCCCGCCAGTGCCACCCCATCCTGATTTGTACTGGTCAATCCCCATTTGATATGTATCAGGCCCCTCTTCAATGCATTGGATTCAGCCGCCAGTTCTTGATCCCGTAAGGCCTTTTGATGATGGGCTAAATAATTATAGCGGAAAGTGGTCTCTGCTGCTGTAGCACCACTATAGACCCCTCCCGCTTCTCCCGTAAATACGCCACCGGCAACACCCCCTAACGCCCGGATAATTTGTGCCTGTATACGTGCAGATTTTCCCCATTCTTCTGCTTTAATCGTATTTTCACCCAGAGAAATGGCGGCCAGTTCAGCGGCCAGAGCGCCAACGACAGCCCCTTTCGCATCGGCATCCGTTATTTCAGCCACCATACCACTGAGAACCGCATGGCTAACGGTCTTACCTGCGTGTCCCAGAATGTTTCCATTACTACCAATGAGATCGGCACCATGCGCATGAAGTTGACTGCCAATATTATTCAAGAATGCCGTTTTCAAATTGTCCGTAAAACTGCCGCCATTCACAGCCGTCCCCAGTGTTGAACCCACGAGGGAATGTGCGGCAACGCGCTGGACCACCTTAATCCAGTCGTTATTCACCAAAGGAAGCTGGGCTTTTGCGGGATCAACGACGCCGGTCTTTTCAGAGATGTTTCCCCATCCCATTGAGTGATCCAGACCAGCCAAGGCACCGCCCATAGCCATTGTCGTCACGAGTGATTTTACGGAGTCACGCTTTGCCAGGGCTTCCAGTGTCCTGGAGAGATTGCCTTTATTTTCAACTAAGGCAACCGCCGCCTGCGAAGTCAACCCTATCATGCCACTATATGCCGCCCCATAAGTTGCACTTGCCGCGGCACCGGTTGCCCCGGTCGCTCCCACTGCGGCCTCTCCCGCCCAGGCCGCCATACCCGAGCCTGCCGTGACTGCCGCGACAGCAATCGCAATAACTGCCCCCACAACCGGATTCAGGCTCTGGTTTTTCTTGTCCCAGTGACTGTAAGCATCTTTAACCCTGCTCCACTGCACGTCATTACGATTACGCAGATCTTTCAGCCATTCCGTCCCCGGGGTATTGCCGAGCCTCACCAAGGCGTCTTCAAGTAACTGCCCCTCTTTGGCTTTTACATCTGCACTGACACCTTGCCCAGCATCCACCGTCAATGTACCGCCAACACGCACTGACGGTATAGACCAGACTTCCTCACTACTGCCTTTATCGCGGTGGGTAACAAAAAATCCTTCTGATACTGAAACCGTCTGCTCAAATGCCGTATTTGGCATCGCCCTGAAGTTTACTTTCCCCGTTTGGCTGGTAATTTTCGCGTTTTGATGGGTGTCGAGCCGGCTCGCTTCCAACGTCACATCGTCTTTTGCCATCAGGGTAATATCACCACCCGCAATAAATTCAGTCGGTTTACTTGTTGAGTGATGTTTTATCCGGGTTGCCTCCTGACAGCTCCTGAAGATTAAAACACCGCCACATTTCCTTTCCTTATCTTCCCATTTGTATGATTCTTCCATTGCTTGCGCATAAAGAAAACCGCCTTTGGCAGCAATATCCATTGCCCCTTTAGCCATCAATGCGGTTGCCTGAAATAAAATACTGCCCTGGGCATGTATCGTTAATGCACCGCCACTCTTAAGCTGGCTAACACGTTGCGTGAAGCGTTCACTGTTACCGTCTTCGATATGTTCCTGTACCGACTCGAAGCGGATATCCCCTCCCGTGGAAAGCGTCATATCGCGCCCGGATGTCAGGCTTGAGCCATAGGTTGACAAATTTCCTGCCGCAGAAAGGGTAAGATTTTTGGCTGCATTGAGGCTGCTGGTGCCCGCCGCATAGGATTTATAATCTAAGGCCTGGTCAGGCGAATATTTTTGCGCCAGAAAAACCACGTCTTGTCCCGCGTTAACGGCGATATCCCCTCTGGTCGAGGTTAAGGTAGCAAACCGGCCAACAATATCCCTGCCTGCACTCAGTTGCAGTTGATCGCCGGCAGTAATGCGAGCGCTGCCCGCCAGGATTCTGGCGCTGGCTTCTTCTAAAGGCACATCGGGGGCATCATGTGCATGCATATCAATATCGCGCCCTGCGCCCAACGTGACATGTTGTCCGGCATTAATCTCTCTTCTGAGTAACTTAATATCATTGCCGGCAAATAAATTAATACTGCCGGTTGTCTTCAAGGGACCCACGTTCCAATTCTGGAGTGTGGGACTCACATCCAGGTTATGGCCGGCGCTTAATGTCAGGTTATAGGACGCATTGGGCTGGGTCGCCGTGTAGAAGCTCAAATCCTTACCCGCAGACACCCGTAAATTGTTAGTGGCTGAAATGGAGGGGCCATAACCGTTGCCTATTGTGATATTGCCTTCACGCACGGCATACTCAACATTGTCCCCTTTCAATACCACGTTCTTAGCGTTGAGGTATCGACCTGCAATGAATGTCAGATCGTGCTTTGCTTCCCATTGTGTGTCTTGTACATCAATGGCATTTCCCGCGTCTAGCGTAATGTTATTTGCCTGATTTGATGTCAGCCCAATGATCTCGATATTGTTACCCGCTAACATCCGCAAATTATTATCAGCCGCAGTCATCCCCTTTTTCACCGTGATGTTTCCAGTACGCGCGACCAGTTCAACCGCTTTCTTCCCTGTCAGCGTTGCGGAATCCATCCTGATATTATCGCCTGCAACCAATGCCAGATTATTATCTGCCTGCATCATTCCCTGGGAAATAGCAATATTACGGTCAGCGATGACAGACAGTTCATTTTCCGCTTTCACTTTAAGGTAACCGGAACCTGCTATTTCACCGGCATGAAGCAGGATATTTCCCCCGATGATTGATGTCATGCCCGATGATAAATCGAACCTGTTTTTAAAATTGGCAACAATATTATGCCCCTGGAGTGATGTGAGTTGTTTGTATTCCGTCCAGTCATAATGGTTACCCGTGAAAAAGCTGTTACCCGTTAAAATAAGGTTATTACGTGCCATTAACTGACTTTGATCTTTGTTGGTGAGAGTTGAGGCATTGATATAAGCATTCGCCCCTGAAGAGAGGAGGCCCCCCCTAAAATTACTGAATTCTTTTGTGCGCATGACGATATCGCCATATTGGGTTTGCAGTGTCCCCCTATTGTTGCTAACCCAACTCGCTGGATTACCCACCCAGTCTTTTTGCAGCCACAGGTTGCGATTGGCCTGAATCAGGCTAGCCTCTTCAGCTTGATTATCAAAACGATCAACAAATAAACGCATATCACCGTCTGAAATCACCTGACCCGCATTGTTCAGGGTATTAGCAGCCAATGTGATGTCTTTCCCCGCCTTGACCTGGCTGTCTTTCGCTATTTCAATGTCTTTACTGCTCACATTAATATCGGTTTTGGCGTTGACATTCCCAAGGGTGATTTTGCCATCCACCGTCAAACGGATGCCGTCCTGGTGAGTGGTCAAATTGGCGAGATTAACGCCAACACCGGCTTCCGTTCCCACCAGGCTGATTTTATTTGCATACATGCCTCCCATCGCCCGTGTATCAATGGCAAGTTTGGGAACTTCCCCTGTTCCTTTAACGGGAAAATTTCCATGTTCAAAGTCAAACAGGTTAGCCCCTTGTACCAACGACAGGTCTTTGGCTTTTATGACACCATTAAGGGTTGTCGCACGGCTGATAATATCAACATAATCTGCTGACTGTGCATCCAATCCACGCTGGCCAATAGTAATGTGCCCTTCTCTCACACCGATGGCCGCCAGTGCTCCGTTTTTATCAATCATCGGTTCCCCGGTCGTCAATGTCACCCCAGCGGTATTGATAAAACGACAACCATCACAGGTAATACCATTCCAGTTGGCAATGACGACCCGAGCTTTTTGACCCGCCACTTCCAGAGGGCCTGCCAGCTCAGAAGGGTCGGGGCCCATCACCTCATTAATAATCAGGTCTGCTCCTTTACCGTTAATCAGGTTCGGATTTGCCCGAATTCTCCCGGCCAGTTCGGTTTGTGTGTCCGTGTTCGCGTTATTTAATATCACTCCCATGCCCCCAGGCACCACAAAATTGCCGTAATAAATATGGCTCACACCTGCCGTATTCGGTTTGGGGATATTCATAACATGAGAATACATTTGGCTGCCTGTTACCGGGTCCTCGTAATAGTACTTCTCAATATCCCCTTCCTGTAGCCCGCGAGCATCAGGATTGGTTTGCCCTATCGCGGGATGCAGTGGATACACTGCCGTCAGGTAAGTGATTAGATAAATCAGGCACTTCATTTTTGATGAGTTTTGTTCAGACATCATGGGTTACCTTTTCTTATCAGGGTTAACTTAAAATTCGAGTGAGACGCTGGCATACAGTGACCACGCATCAGGCTTTAGGGTGTGCGGGTAATACAGTGGTTTGCCAATCATGAGCTGGGATGACATCACCGGTTGTGTCAGCGTGACACCAAGGGCACTGCCTAATAAATGGGCCTTTGCCACGCCATAGCGAGACTGCCCAACCCGATGGCCATAATCCAATGCCCCCATAAACGTCAGTACACCAATCTGACCGACGTCAAGTTGATGGGTGATTTCCTGCCTCCAGTAGAACCCCTGGTTACCACTCAGGTATTGTGTTTTGTATCCACGTACCGAGTACAATCCCCCCAGAGACAACCGTTCAGGGGAGGGCAAATCATCGGGACTCAACTGCCCATAAAATGAGGTTAAATACGCGGTATTGGGGGAGAGAGGATAATAGTAACTGCTGCTTAAATTGAATTTACGGAAGGTGTTGCGGGTTGCGAGAGGAGGGGAGGTTACCGCGTTCCCATACTCCAAGGTGGGTCTGAAAGTAAAATAACCGCCCCCCAATAGGGTACTGTATTGGGCGCCTACAGAGGCTGTTTTTATCACCGGACTGCTTAAAAAGAGTTTTTGATCCGCAATCGCATTTTTCACGACCTTATAGCGTCCACCGGCTTGTAAACCTAACTTTTGTTTTCCATCCCGATAAAGTGTGTGGGTGATATCAAGCTGATGTGTCTGGTTTTCACTGTCATAGGGATAATTTCTTCCCATGATGGCCAGTTCTTGCCGTGAGGTATGGTAAAAGTAGTGATAACGTGCAGTCCAATAGCCATAGGGAACACTCGTTGACAATACCAGGCTACGGCTATGGTGCATGGGTCTAAAATCGGTATCCTGTAGCCAAGAGAAAGACCACTGTTCCCCCAGTCCTAAAGGAGCATCCAAGGTCAATCCGGCACTCGCCTGATATTCGCCTATCCCTTTTTGACCACTGTTATCGACGCTGATCTGTCCCCTGCCCGGAAAGCGGCCGGCTTGCTGCCGGATATTCACTGTGGAATAACCAGATTGTGTACCCGGCTTGATCTCAATGGTGAAACGGGACGAAGCCAGGCGGTTAAGGTGTTCCAGTCCCTGTTCAATATCCCGCAAATTCAGGATCTTTCCCACCATCCCCGGAAACAGCATTTTTGCCATACGGGGCGGTTTTCCATCAATTTCAACGGCATCAACCCGGCCCTCTATCACCGTAATACGGAGTTTGCCATCGACCAGGCTCTGTTCAGGCAGGTGAGCCTGCGAAGTGATATAGCCCCCCGTGATATAAGTGTTGGTGACTGCCCGCACTAATTGCTTAAGTTCAGTCAGCGTCACGCAACGATGCACATAAGGTTGGATCACTGTGCGCTGTATAGATGTGGATAAGGATTCTGCGCCTTGAAATAGGATTTCGTTAATGCTGACGCATTGGGTATCAGTAGTCGGTTCACTCTCCATTGTCTGTTCGGGAATAGCCGATTTTTTCCGTAAATCCTCCCGCTGTTGCTGAGCATCATCCAGCACGGTTTTTTGCTGCTGACGCTGACTGTCCAGTATCGCTGACGGGGACTCTAAACGCGGTTCTGACGTTTGATGATTAAAGGGAGGCTCATCGGCTTGGGCGAGGTGTATGACAAACAGAGCCCAGCCTAATAGCCCAACTTTTATTTGGTTGAATATTTTCATTGCCATAGTTGAATTAATTAATCAGTTAATAAGTATTTAAAAAAAGCGAGATAGACTATTTTTATATCTCTTAGCTGATTTTCAATATGGCCTAAATCACAAAGTCATATTTATGGATTATAAAACCGAAAATATATTATAAATAAAATATTCACCATCCTGTAAACTTATTAATTCTAAAATAAAGCCAATTCCACTACCTCATAGATTAATATAGAACTAATGAAAATTATCTTTATAAGTTGTTGCGGAAAGCCTTGCCGATGCCTTAGTGACGACAGATTGGAAAACGGAGTCAGAGGGAATGAGAGCAAAAGGTGAACGGGAGTAAAACAGATAAAAATGCCGCTGACGCGCTGCGCTTGTCTTCTCTGGTTTGTCTGGCTCATACATTAGCCAGACAAACCAGAGAATCTGAAAAACATCCTTCCAGCCAAGAAAACCATTTTTCACTGCTCCCACCCTGTTAAAGAATTAGCAATAAAACTGTTCACCCTGTTCACCTTTAAGTATTTTACTTTAAATTCAATTCATTAGATGATGATAATTTGAAATTAAACTCATCACCACTCTTCACCCAACCGTTCACCTCCAACCAGAATAAAGGTGAACAGTGATGAAGAGTTGTGAACAGTTTTAAAATAACTATTCACCCTATAATACTTTGATATATCTGGTTTAAATTATAGGGTGAACAGGGGTGAACACTTTTTTATATTTCTTTGAAAAATTGCTACAATGAGAAGAAATTATTCTTCTGGCAGGCTATTCCTTGTCTGTTTCGGCATCCATTCGATAGCGGTATCAAGATTCAGGCTCAGATTGCTACGAATGCCCTGTTTGCTTTTCTTGCGTAAGTATTGCTGGCTGTACTCTGCCAGTGCGCCCGGCATATCCATTCCGAAGCGAGTCACGGAAACAGGTTTATTCAGGTTATTGCCTTTCATATAAGCAAGGTAGGCGTGATAAAGGTACTTACGCGGATTGAACGGCATAATTTCTGCATTGCCGATTAACAGGCCGTCGGCTTCATCGGATGCAATCAGGTAGCCGCAGAAATCGACCAGTGGATCGGTGCCGCGTTTGATATCTAATGCTTCTGCGGATTTTTGTTGCTCTGCCAGCAAGTGCCTCGCAGCTTGCGGATCAGCGAACCGATGTAGCAGATGCCGGATAATCACAGGCAATTCTGCTGCTATTTTTTCTCGTAATAAAGTATCTCGTTCATGCTCCGGCACCACTTCGGAAAAGTTGAAAATTACCCGCCGCCGTGACACGCCACCACTGCGATCACTGAAACTCATGGCATTGTTGTTTACCGCCAACACCACCGCAGGAATACGGGTTGAATAGGGCTGTTTGTGCTTCGGATCGATAGCAACTTCATCGCCGCCAGTAATCGCCTTGATGCCAGAACCATCGCCCACATAGCGAGTTTGGTCTGGCAGGATAATCAGCGAATAGCCGACAATTAACGCCCGTTCCCGTGGGTTTTCCAGCGCTGCCATACTTGCGGAAACGGTATTGCCTTTACCTGCCAGTATGGAACAAATTTCGGCAAAGATGCTTTTGCCACTGCCTCCGGCGCCGGTGACTTCCAGAAAAAGTTGCCAGTCATAACGGTTCGCTAACACCATAAACAGCGCTGCCAGCACTCTGTTTGTTTTGTTTTTACAGTTGGCAGTTGCCTGATTGAGCCAGCGCAAGAATTGTGGCGCGTGATCTTGCAGGGTTTCCCCCGAAACAGGGGAATTAAATTCAACGTCATTGGCAAGCAATAACCAATCATTTTTACGGTGAGGCCGGAACTGGCAGGTTTTCAGGTCAAACACACCGTTACTAAACCCAATTAAATGGCGCTCTGGTGGTTGCATCATGGGAAGCTGTAATTTCAGGGCATCCACGGCAGAACTAATACCGTGCGGTGAGTATGGTAGTTTTTCTTCCATAAAGGCCGCCACCATTTCCCGTTTTAAATCACGGTCACTGACCGGATGCCAAACAATACCGTCATAGTGATGAACGGTTTCCGAAGCGCCATCCAGTGCCAAATCACCGTCATAGCGTGCCAGTAAAACCTCCCCACGCTGGCTGGCTCCCATTTGACATAATGTCAGCTTAGACGGTTCGACATCATTAGGTTGAATAGCGGCTTTTTTCTTGGTTGATATTGGTTGGTAAAGCCCCTGAGTAAAGATTTGTTTTGCTGTGTCTACACCGTGTTGTTGGCGGTAATCATCCCAATCGGCTTGGTACTCTGTCGGTGGCAACGTAACCCAACCATTAACCGCAAGGGCTGCTTTTTCTGCTGAGATCTTGCCGACATTTATTTTGGGTTTCCCGTTCTTATCCAGCTCGTCGGGGCGATGCCAGTCATTATCTGCTGCAATAATGATTTTTATGTCCGGCCACCGCTCCCGAACGGCTTTGGCGACAGAGAACAAATTACCTGCATCCAGCGCCGCCAGAACAGTGCCTTTATAGAGCTGGTTAACAGTGAGTGCTGTGGCGTAACCTTCGGTAATAATGACCATATCCGGGTGCGCTTCCAGTTCTGACACAGGAATAAATGCGCCTTTCTTCTGGCTGCCGGACAGGAGTTTTTTCTCACCATTGGGTTTGATGATCTGCGCCCCTGTGACTTTTTTATCCAGGGCTGTCAGTGCCAGCACGGTGGAATTATCGAACAGTAGTCGCTGATCAAGGTGTTGCAGACCTTTTGCCGCCAGATAAGGCGATTGCCCGACGACAGTTTGCGCCATCAGTGCCGCCACTCTTTCGGCAATCGGCTGTGTGGGATAATGGGTTTCTTTGGCTGGCTTGGGTTCGGGCAAAGGCAATGCTAGTACATTAGCGACCACTTTTGCCGCCTCAGTAACAGAGATCCCTTTGGTTTTTGCCACTAAATCCAGCCCATCACCATAGTTCGGGGCGCCACACTGGCGGCAATGCCAGTTTGCCATGATGGTGATCATCGATGAAATGGAAACGGTCAGTACCACCGCAAACAGGGCAAGCGCCATGTTTGCCCTTTGCGGGAACATCAATACCACAAGCTGGCAGTAGGTTTTGCCAAGAATACATGGCAGAGGTTTTCACTGTCTGGATCAAGTCAATTGGTTTTTGAGTGCCAGCTGTTTTTTGAACTGTAAATTTAGGGCGAGTTTGGGTATGCTGTGTATCAGCCATCATGTCTACCTTTCCAAATGGTTGTTGGTGAAACGCCTCAGATGTGTCCAACCACACTGGGGCGTTGTGTTTTGTAGTTCGTTTCTTTTTATGTCATGTTCTCTTATTCGTTATGCTGCCCGTGATTCGGCGATCTGCTGAGCAATTCAGTTATCAATTTCTGCTTCAATAAAGGCCACGGAACGCGGGCCAATTTTGACTTGCTGTGGAAATGCGCCGTCACTCATCAGTTTGTAGATCCACGCTTTGCTGTAACCCGTTCTGCGTTGCACTTCCGGCAGACGGATCAGGCTGGTTTTCAATGCTGCCATTTCATGTTTTATTCTCCTGTTATCGAGTCCCTGAGCGCTCACCGTGGACGTTGTTGGATGACAGGCGGATTATTGAAAAAAATAAGACATAATGAACAGCGTTAACTCTTTTTCTCCCGATGAGAATTAATTGTTAGGTCGCATTATCGGTTTTTCTGGTCGCGTAGCGGTTTGGCGAAGTCATAGGGCGTGATGAATTTTTCCCGGTTTGCGTCCAGATAATCCGCCCACCACTGCATCATCAGCCGCCGTTCATCCAGATGTTTAGACGTGTGGATATACGCTGCCCTGACGCTGTTTCGTTCGATATGGCTGAGCTGGCGCTCGATAGCGTCATCACTCCAAAGGCCTGATTCCCCCATTGCCCCGCGTGCCATTGTGCGGAATCCGTGTCCACATATCTCGATTTTAGTGTCGTAGCCTAGGCTGCGTAAAATTCTGTTAACCGTTGCTGCATCTATAACTTTCGTGGAATGGTGAGCGCTGGGGAACATCACATCACCGTTACCGCTCAGTTTGTGCAGGGTTTTGATAAGCCGAACCGTCTGATGGCTTAACGGCACGATGTGATCAGTTTTCATTTTCATACCGCGCTCTGAGAATCGAACGCCTTTGATGGGTTTTCGTGTGGCAGGAATTTTCCAGACCGCGTTGTCAAGGTCTATTTCCTGCCAGCGGGCAAATCGCAGCTCGCTGGAGCGAACAAATGTTAACAGTGTCAGCTCGACGGCTATTTTGAATATTAAGTGTCCACGGTAGGCGGATAAGCGTCTCAGGAAATCAGGTAAATCTTCGTGGGGCAGAGCCGGGCGATGATGAGATTTTGCAGTAGTCAGTGCTCCAGCCATGTCGTTAGCGGGATTGAATTCCAGAATATCATTCTGGACAGCGTAGCGCATAATTGCAGTGATACGTTGGCATAAACGTTGAGCGGTATCATGCTTACCTTGTTCATCAATGGCTTTGACTGGAACTAAAAGTTGGCTAGTGCGCAATGTGGTGATATCACATGTGCCAATGTAGGGGAAAATATATTTTTCAAGGCCACGTAGTATTGTCTGACAGTAATTTTCATCCCAGCGCTTATTACTGGCATGCCAAACACGGGCGACTTGTTCAAAGGTGTTCACTTTAGCCGGAGAAGACGTACTTTTTTTCTCTACTTTAGGGTCAATGCCCTGCGCCATCAGCTTTTTAGCTTCATCGCGTTTAGCACGAGCTTCGGCTAATGACACTGCGGGGTAGACACCAAACGCCATCCGGTCTTCTTTTTTATCGGTGGGGCGATGGTACTTCATACGCCAATATTTTGATCCGCGTGACGTGATCTCCAGATAGAGACCACCGCCATCGGCTAGCTTGTAAGTTTTTTCTTTGGGTTTTGCGGTTTCAACCTGTCGGGCGGTGAGTTTCATGATTAGAGCATCTCTGTAATCGAATAATAGTCATCATCAAATGGTAAGTGCCCCAGATTATGCCCCTCGCTGCATATTGATTGCAACAGACTAAACGAGACGTAAAAATAAGAGATAACACTGATTTTGTTGTAGTTTATAAAAATTATTTTACTTAGCTAGACTTCACTGGAAGTGGAACTAGTTCCTAATGCAGGAAGCGGTGTTGCAGGTTTTTTATGGTGAAACGGTGCAGCGCAAAATCACCGGGATTGTCTCTCACGCTAATTGGGTGGGCACCGACGGTAACAAGACGCGCTATACCGTCACCGTCCGCCCTGCCTGCTGGCGGTTGACGCTCAATCAGGACAGCCGGATTTACCATCAGCAAAATGCGCCGGCGATATTAAACAGCCTGCTGAAAAAACACCGGGTAAAAGCCGATTCAAAACGCTACGATACGCATCAGGATCGGGAATATGTGACCCAGAAGCGCGAATCCGATTATGATTTTTTCAGCCGGTTAGCCGCGGAAGAGGGATTCAGTTTCTGGTTTGAGGATGAAACGCTGTTTTTCAGTGATAGCCATCTGGGTATGACCGCGGGCTTGCCGCTGCAATACCAGCCCCAGCCGGAAACCGCCCACGGAACAGACACTATCTATCAGGTGCAACTGGGCGTCGGCATGAGCCCGCAACGCAGTTTCCACAAAGATTTCAACCCGGAAAAACCGCGCTATCACCTCTCCCATATGCACAGCAGCGAAGGTTTCCGCGATTTCGGCAGCCAGACCCCTTACACCGTGTTTGAGAGTTACGGTCGGTTCCAGAAAGATGCGGTCGCCAAACCGTTTTTAAAATACCGGCAGGAAGCGCTGGATAACCAGAAACAAACCGGCAGCGGCAGCAGTAACTGTATCAAACTGATGCCGGGTAAAATCTTCGAGATAAAAAATCACCCCCATAAGCCTCTGAATGTTCGCTGGCAGGTGGTCAGTATCAGCCACCACGGGCGTTGCCCGCAGGCACTGGGCGATAACAGCGGAGAAGGCACCACACTTTCCAACCATTTCAGTTTTATCGATGGCCTTGCCGACTACCGCCCACCGTTCCACTACAAACCGTTAGCCGATGGAGATGAAACCGCCATCGTGGTCGGGCCGGAAGGGGAGGAAATTTTCGTCAATAAAGACGGGGCGATTAAAGTGCATTTTCACTGGAACCGCGATGACCCGCCGGATGATGGCGCTTCGTGCTGGGTACGGGTTGCTCAGGGCTGGAACGGTAACGGCTTTGGTTTTATGGCGATACCGCGTATCGGGCAGGAAGTGATTATCTCCTATCTCAACGGGGATATCGACCGACCGATTGTCACCGGTTGTGTCTACAACGGCCTGAACCGCCCGCCACTGGATTTACCGGCAGAAAAAACCCGCACCACGTTTAAAACCAAAACCCACAAAGGCAAGGGGTTTAACGAACTGCGTTTTGAAGATGCCAAAGGCAGTGAGGAAATTTATTTCCACGGCCAGAAAAACCTGACCGCCCAGATTGAAAATGATGTGCGCTGGCATATCAAACACGACCAGAAACAACGTATTGATAACAACCGTTACCACGATATCCGTGCCGATGACCATCATCAGGTCGCCGGTTCACGCAAAATCACCACCGAAGGTGATGTTTCGCACCGGATTGCCGGTAGCCAGCATACCCAGACCGGGGATGCCACCGTGATTGACAGCGGACAGGAGATTCACCTGAAAAGCGGCGGCAAAGTGGTGCTGGAAGCGGCGGCAGAAATCACGCTGAAAGTGGGCGGCAGTTTTCTGAAAGTCAC
>NZ_JBEBMB010000065.1:0-13933 GCF_040081915.1 Xenorhabdus sp. SGI240 | reverse complement strand
GACGGTGGCGGATCGAGAACGAATTGCCTGGAAATTCCTTAATTTTCTAAAAGATAACGGGATTAAGCTCCGACAGATGGACAGCCTCAAAGCCAAATACATTGAGCGCTATATTGCTGAGCGTAAGGCCAGCAAAATCAGTCACCGAACCCTGCAAAATGAGATGTCAGCCCTGCGGACGATTTTAAGGCAGGCGGGCAAGCATAAACTGGCCTCACCGGATAACGCCCGTCTGAGTAACCGGGCACTGGGTATTGTCGAGACGAGTCGCACAGGCACTAAAACGGCATTAATGCCTGCGGAATTTCAGGCGGTTTTCCAGCAGGTTGAGCAAAAAGACCGGCGCGTGGCGGCGGTCATGCAACTGGCGTATGTACTGGGGTTGCGCACCAAAGAAGCGGTGGAAGCCTATAAATCCTTAGCCACCTGGAAAAAAGCGCTGGAAAACGGGCATACCTCTGTGCGGGTGGTCTTCGGCACCAAAGGCGGGCGGCCCAGACAGACGCTGATACTGGATCGGGAAGCCTTACAACACGCTATTGCCTACGCCGAATGCGAGCAGGCAGGGCGCAGCGGCAAACTGATTGATAAACCGACGGTTATTCAGGCCATAGATCGTTACCGGTATATTGTCAGAAGGGCAGGTCTGAACGGCAAGAAAGCCCCACACAGTATGCGCTATCATTTTGCCCAGCAATCTGGTGAACATTACAAAGCCCAGGGTTTCAGCGAGCAGGAAGCACAGGCACTGGTATCGATGGATTTAGGACATGGCGATGAGCGAGGACGCTATATCAGGCAGGTGTATTACCGGAATATTGAGGGTGAATAAGCTGTATTGGATCATACATGGTCTGCTGCTTTGGTCATTGGAATACGAGCAAACCAACCTTGACACTTAGCCTATTATTCACATGTTAGCCCTAACCCGTTTCTGCCCCATTTCTTGTTAGAGCAAGGACTCATTTACATTCTGTTAATTGGATTTTGTCCTACTATTAATAATGAAAAGATATACAGTTACCAAATTGATTATTTCCATGATTCATCCTTGATGAACATAGGAAAGTCACACAATTTGATGATGTTCATTGAGTTGCTTATTAAAAGTGAACAAGATAGATAAAAGGCTGAGCAATAGAAAAGAATACAGCTCAACATTGAATAAATGTATTGCAGTGCTAGAAGTGTGTTCGGTCAGAATAATAGAACTCTTTTTTTGAAATATCCGATTCCGTTTTTTTAAGGTTTTATTAAATGAAAATTTCCTCTTTCTCTTTGAAAAACTATCGACGACTAGTCAACGTAACCCTAGTACTTGATGATAAAACAACTGTTCTTGTTGGCGCTAATAATAGTGGAAAAACGTCCTGTATTAGTGCGCTGCACACTTTCCTGAAAAGTCCGGACAATCTAAAAGTTCGAGATATATCTAAGCAAAATTGGAAGAAAATCCAAAAGTTGGGCGAACAAGTCGAACAAGAATTTCCCACTAGCGAGAAAATGCAGGATCTATCGGATGATTTCACCAGTTTGCTGCCGAGTTTAGACATCGAGATCACCGCGAAAGCAAGTGAGGCATACAAGGTTCGTGACATCCTCCCGGACTTGGAATGGTGTGGTGGTGCCCTATTCGTTCGCATAACTTACGAACCAATCGATATTTCTAAATTATGTCGTGAGTTTGTTGATAAAAAAAGTGTAGTGTCCGAACACAAAGGTAAGGTAAGCCTGTGGCCCAAAGATTTATGTGATTTTCTGGAGAAAGGCCGGAACTTCAGTAAGTTCATAAAGCAAAAGCACTACATTTTAAGCAAAGAGGCAAAGTCTACGCTGAGCGAAGTTTTGCAGCCTCTTAAATCTGAAGCTTTGAAAAAGTTAATTCGAGTAGACACTATATCCGAACAACGCGGATTAGGTGCCGAAGATAGTACAGATCAAAAAGGGCCATATTCAGAAAAACAACGTCTTAATAAGTTACTTCGAGAATATTACGATCGTATTTTGAACCCTGAAGATTTTCCTGAGATACAAGACCTTGAAGTTTTGGGGCAACAGCAAGCACTAGAAAAAGAGTTTACCGACAGATTGAATAAGCAGTTTGGTGCCCCCTTTAATGAACTGGAGAATATGGGGTATCCCGGTATCGGTGGCAACCCGATTGTTGAAATTGCCGCAAAAATTAGTGGTATGGATGCATTACAAAAATCGTCATCGATCCGATACCGTTTTGACAAAGATGAAGAAGAGTTTGTTCCGGAAAGTTACTTGGGGCTTGGTTACCAAAATCTTATTTATTTGACCTTCAGGCTTCTGGAATTTCGCGACAAATGGATGCGCATTGGAAAGTCAGCAGCCTTTGAGGATAGGATAGAAGACCAGATAGAACCAATCCATTTAGTTTTACTTGAAGAGCCGGAAGTCAATCTGCATGCTCAAGTTCAACGAGTATTCGTATCGAAAGCTTATAATACTTTGCGGAACCATCCCGACTTGTGTGGCAAACAAGATGAGTCTGAATACCAAACACAGCTTGTGATTAGTACACACTCTAGCCATATTATCAACGATATCGACTTCAAAGAATTACGGTACTTCCGGCGAAATAATGCTGACACTTCAATTGCAATGGATCATACGTCAATTGCAAATATGTCAGAGTTATTCGTGGACCCAAAAGATGAACTTCAGTTTGTCAGAAAACATCTAAAGCTGACTCACTGTGACATTTTCTTTGCCGATGGAGTTATATTCGTTGAGGGGCAAGCAGAACGTCTTTTGGTGCCTGAGTTCATTTCCAATAGATTTCCGAACTTATCGAAACGATACATCTCTATACTGGAGGTAAGCGGTGCACACACTCATAAATACCAAGAATTAGTCGAAAAACTTGGGGTTGCAACTCTGGTGCTAACAGATCTTGATTCAGTTGATAACGAAGGGAAATCATGCTTCCCGCAACATAATTCAGATCAAAAAACCAGTAATGATACCTTGAAAAATTGGTATCCAAAAAAAGAAGTTTTGGATGACTTGCTGTCCTTACCAAAAGCGGAACATGCTACAAATAGTCAAGGTGCGCCACTTTACGTTGCCTACCAAAAGCCAACTCAGATTACTGGAAAGGAAGTTTTATCCCGTACTTTTGAAGATGCATTGATTTTGGCGAATTCTGAAAATAAATATTTTCAAAGTAAACAAAAGATTAAAGACGCCTTTAACAATGATAGTAGCTCCCTATCAGAGTCACTCTATTGCTATGTGCAAACTTTAAAGAAAGGAGACTTTGCCTTCGATTGCCTTTTCTATATCGCAAATAAGAAGGAAGATTATTTCAATCCCCCCGAATACATGAGTGAAGGTCTTAAGTGGCTAGAAGCTCAGCTTCAGTACAAAATGTAGGAGGGGCTTATGTCAGAAGACTTTTACTTGGCGGAAACCAAACCTATTGATCATGACAATAGAGTTGATGAAGGGATCCGAGGGTGCCTACGTATAGGTTCAGGGAAAAGTTTTATCACCTTTGCGGGAGCAGGATCGGGTAAAACTTATTCTCTAAAAGAAGCTCTGGATTTTCTGAAAAAAGAACATTCTGGTAACTTTATTCGGCAAGGTAAGCAAATTGCTGTTGTAACCTTCACGAACAATGCAGCCGATGAAATCGTGGATCGGATTGAGCAACATCCCATCTTTGCGGTTTCAACAATTCATAGCTTTTGTTGGTCTGCTATTGCTGGTTTTAATGAAGACATTCGCAAGTGGTATCTAGAGAAAATTCCTTCGGACCTTGCTGAAATAGAAAATGTGGAAAGTCGTGGGCGCAAAGGTAAAGCATCAGAAGTTCGGAAGAGAACAATTACCCGGCTAAAGGAAAAAATGAATTGGCTAGCTGAACCTCGCTCATTCATTTACGACCCAAATGGCGTCAACTCTGCAAAGAATGCATTGTCGCATACAGATGTTTTAAAGCTTTTCTCAAGTTTTTTGACTAATAAGCCGATGATGGCTGAAGTCATTGTAAACAAGTTCCCTTTCATATTTATCGACGAAAGTCAGGATACCAACAAAGATGTAGTCCGAGCATTCTTTGAGCTGCAACGTGCTAAATCAAATAAAGTAGTCATTGGCTTGTTTGGGGATATGATGCAACGTATCTTCGGTGGAGGCGAATCTGAACTGGGTAATACCAAGCCAAGTGATTGGACTACCTTCAACAAAGAAATGAACCATCGCTCAGCGCGACGAATCGTTGCTTTGGGTAATCAAATTCGTAGTGAAGATGATAAACGAAAACAGTTTTCCCGAGATGGAGCTGCAAACGGTTATGTTCGATATTTCTTATTATCGCACGGTATTTCAAACAAAGATGAAATTGAAGCAAGAATTCGTGAGGTTATGGCAAAAGTTACCGGTGACACAGGCTGGACAGATACTAAATCCAAAGATACAGCTATCTTGCTTTTGGAACATAAAATGGTTGGACGTCGTCTTGGCTTTAGTGATCTTTGGAACAAACTTGAACAATCAGACAGAATTAAAGATCGGATTTCTAAAGGTGAAAATTCCGAATTAAATTTTTTCTCTAACATTGTTTTTCCTATGTCTGAGGCGAGTCGTAATGAAAGACGAGCAGAATTGATGTCTATCCTGAGAGAAAATAATTCACCGCTTTTGGAAGCCAGTGTGCTTGACGCTAACAAAAATGACCCGCTAGTACTTGCTCGAAATGCGGAACATGCATTTAGAGATGCGATTTCAGATGAAAAAGTCAGTTTTCGTATAGTCCTAGAAGTTTTGGCTAAACATAACCTGCTGAGAATTCCACCAAAATTACAGACGTATGTAGTGACTTCCAAAGAGAGTGAGAGTGAATCAGAGCCAAAACAAATGGGGGCTATACTGAGGATTGAATCAGAAGCTGAAGAACAAGATGATAGCGAGATAACTGCTTGGGCTGAAGCGTTGGAAACTGATTTCTTTCAAATTCGAAATTATAATGACTACATCAATGAGAATTCAATTTTTCGAACCCATCAAGGAGTGAAAGGTAACGAATTCGAGCGTGTTATGGTTATTATGGATGATGACGAAGCAGGCGGTTTTCTATTTTCTTACGAGCAGTATTTTGGAGTGAAAGAGCTTTCAAATATAAGCAAGAAAAAACAGAATGAGGGTGAAGAGACTGGTTTGGAGCGAACTAGGCGATTGTTCTATGTCACATCCACACGAGCGAAGAATAGCCTCGCCCATGTGATTTATACATCCGATGTGGCTAAGGTAAAGGACAATCTTATTGAAAAAAAATTTGCGCGAGAAGATGAAATTATTGAGTTTTAAGGAAGCAAGTACAAGTAATGGAATTAAGTCTTACGTTTTGCTTCTGATGTTTTAACTTACTTTTACTAATCCTAACTTGGCGAGCTAGCAAGATAAATCTAGCTCGCTTTTGTCCAGAAGTGAGTTAGAGCAAGTTGCCTGATTTTGTTACACCATAAAATTGGAACGGGTAGATTGCATTCTAATCAATTCAAATAATGCCATCGCGCTTCTGACATTATTTTTTGTCTCGGAAAATGAATTACGCATTGACCTTATGATTTCCGTTCATTAGCGTGGTAAGACTTATCGATGATCCGGTCGCTTGTAAGGATCACCTTCGGGCAGCGACACCAACACTCCCGTAAAGTCGAGCGGTTTTTGACCGCCTGATTTATCCAAAGATGTAAATTTAGGGTGAGTTTGGGTATGCTGTGTTTCAGCCATCATCGTTACTCCGTATAACGGTTGTTGGTCAGACGCCCTGTATGTGTTGTGAGCACTACGGGGCGTTGCTTTTTTATGTTACGTTTCTTATGTCATATTCTTTTCTGTGTTATGCCGCTCGTGATTCAGCAATACGTTGCGCAATCCAGTTATCAATCTCTGATTCAATAAAAGCGACGGAGCGAGCGCCAAGTTTGACTTATTTTGGAAATGTCCCTGCGCTAATCAGTTTGTAGATCCACGCTTTGCTATAACCCGTTCTGCGTTGAACTTCCGGCAAACGAATAAGATTTTCTTTCAGTGCTGTCATTGTCATATTTTCTCCTGTTACAGAGTCCTTGAACGCTCATCAGGGACGTTGTTTGATGACAGGCGGATTATTTAAAAAGCAAGATTAAATGAACAGCGTTAATTGTTTTTCCGATTTGTTGAATTTATCGTTTTATCCGAAGTTCAACCTTTCTCTCTGTAGGTTGTATAAAAAACGGACTCATGTGCCACGGGCACGGCGGTGTGAAAAATAACCATGCATTTACGCCTTCTTGCCAAATGTTCTTATCAGCACATTTTCACCTCGCTCCAACTTCTCCATATAATCCGCATACCATTGCAGCATTTCCCTGCGACCATCCAGATATTGAGCGTGATTGTAAGTTCCTCTGATGCTGTTCTTATCAACATGAGCAAGATGTGTTTCAATCCATTCAGACGGATATCCTTGCTCATGCAAAATTGTGCTCATGGTATGGCGGAATCCGTGGCCTGTAGCCCGCCCTGCATAACCAATGCGTTTAATTAATACATTTAATGCCATATCACTCATTGGCTTACTTGCATCATTCCTGCCCTGAAAAACATATTTCCCTTGGCCTGTCATGGGCTTTATCTGTTCTAAAATATCAAGAGCCTGCCTTGATAGAGGAACAATATGAGGGCGACGCATTTTCATTTTTTCAGCCGATATTTCCCAAACAGCCTTATCTAAATCAATTTCTGACCATTCGGCTGTGCGTAATTCACCGGGACGAACGCCTATTATCGTTTGCAAACGCATCCCCATCTTTACTATAAAACTGCCTATATAAGCATTTAAGGCTTTGTAGAATTCATGGAGTTCATCAACAACTAAAAATGAATAGTGAGATTTTTTATGTGGAATAAAAGCTGAGACTAAATCAGGGGCGGGATTATATTCGGCTCTCCCTGTTACTATTGCATATCGCCACACTTCCCCACAGCGCTGGCGTACTTTCTTGAGTTTCTCGTTCGCTCCACGATCATACAATCTGGATAAAACAGCCATAAGCTCCATTGGCTTAATTTCAGCAATAGGTCTGTTACCTATGTAGGGAAAGACTTCTTTTTCAAACGTTTCCATCATTTCTTTTGCGTAGGAAGCTGACCACCTGTCTTTGCGTTTTTCGTACCATTCAAATGTTATATTTTTGAAGGTATTTTCTATCAGGTTTGCGGCGGATATTTTTTCAGCTTTTCTTACGTCGCTGGGGTTGATTCCATTAGCCACTAACTTTCTGGCTTCATCACGTTTGGTTCTGGCTTCCATAAGCGTTACTACCGGATAGACACCTAATGAGAGCATTTTGGTTTTACCCGCAAATTGATAACGATATCTCCAACCTTTCGAACCATTAGTGTCAACTAACAAAGATAGCCCATTGCCATCTGCCAGCGTATAGGCTTTTTCCTTTGGCTTCGCTCGCTTAATTACTAAGTCTGTCAGCTTCATAATCCACCAATATTGTATAGAAAAAATAAATAGGAAGTTTCTATACGGAAAACTATACAATAAATTGCATAGATTGAGAAATATAATACTAGACTAAGAGAGAATAAAATGGCGTAAATTACTTTATTTTAATGTGATTAGTGGACTTTTATAGACGGTGAAATAAGTATATTATCAGCCTGAGTACTGCTTCGAAACAAAGTTCGGGTTTACACCGAGGTTCCGCTATGTTGCAATCCTGTTCACAAAACAATTATCCGATATAAAGACAATTATTCTAATGATGGAAGCTGAGCAATTTTCACAAGTGGTGCTTGAATGGTATCACCGTTATGGTCGCAAGACTCTGCCATGGCAGTTGGAGAAAACATCCTATCACGTCTGGCTTTCAGAGGTGATGCTGCAACAAACTCAGGTTGCGACAGTTATTCCCTATTTCCAAAAATTTATTTCACGCTTTCCTGATGTTGCTTCCTTAGCTGCTGCGCCGCTGGATGAGGTTCTCCATTTATGGACCGGGTTGGGATATTACGCGCGTGCTCGTAACTTACATAAAGCTGCACAACAGATTGTCACGTTACACAGCGGCAAATTTCCGACAACCTTTGATGATGTTGTAGCTCTGCCCGGTGTAGGGCGTTCAACTGCCGGAGCTATTCTCTCACTATCTCAAGGCAAGCATTTCCCTATTCTTGATGGTAACGTGAAACGTGTTTTGGCACGCTGCTACGCTATTGATGGCTGGCCGGGGAAAAAAGAAGTTGAAAACCAGTTATGGGATATCAGCACGCGCGTGACGCCCAGGCAAGGTGCCGAATATTTTAATCAGGCGATGATGGATTTGGGGGCTATGGTTTGCACCCGTAGCAAACCAAAATGTGAGATTTGCCCACTTAACACGGGTTGTATCGCTTACGCCAATCATAGTTGGGCAAACTATCCGGGGAAAAAACCCAAACAGAGCATCCCTGAAAAAACAGCCTACTTTTTATTAATGCAACATGGCGATATGGTCTGGCTGGAGCAGCGCCCACTTTCTGGGATTTGGGGTGGTTTGTTTGCTTTCCCGCAATTTGCTGATCAAATATCACTGGAACAATGGCTGGAAAACTCAGGTATCTCACACAGCAAACTTGAACAACTGACAGCATTTCGCCACACATTCAGCCATTTTCATTTAGATATCGTTCCGATTAAAATCGATATTTTAACTTTTGATTCCTGTATGGATGAAAGTAAAGGACTTTGGTATAACTTACGTCAGCCAGCAACCATTGGATTGGCAGCTCCCGTTGAGTATCTTTTGCAACAATTGGGTTAAGTTACCCACTATTTTGAGGATTAATTATGAGCAGAACTATTTTTTGCACTTTTTTACAACGAGAAGCGGAAGGCCAAGATTTTCAGCTTTATCCAGGGGAGTTGGGCAAGCGTATTTTCAATGAAATTTCAAAAGAAGCATGGCAACAATGGATGAGTAAACAAACCATGCTGATTAATGAAAAAAAACTCAATACCATGAACCCAGAAGATCGCAAACTGCTTGAACAAGAGATGGTGAAATTCCTGTTTGAAGGGCATGATATTAAAATCGACGGTTATACACCTCCAGAACAATAATATTACTACTCGAATAGTATAATAAGAGCCATTTTGTATGGCTCTATACATTGATTGAAACTTCAATATCCAACAGCATTAATATCCAACGGCATTGTAAAATGAAAAAACTGCTGGCTTTGCTCCTCCTCGCCCCACTTTTAATTTCCTGTTCAAGCAAAAAAGACGTTGAGTACAACGAAGAATATATAAAAGACACCAATGGTTTCGATATTTTGATGGGGCAATTTGCTCATAATATTGAAAATATTTGGGGATTGCAGGAAGTTTTAATCGCAGGCCCAAAAGATTACGTTAAATACACAGATCAATATAAGACCCGCAGCCATATCAATTTTGAGACGGGAAATATTACGATTGAAACCATCTCTCCCATTGAGCCTACTGAACATTTACGCAAAGCGATTGTTACGACATTGCTGATGGGAGATGATCCTGGCACTATTGATCTTTATTCCGACGCCAACGATGTTCAGATCAGCAAAGAACCTTTTCTATATGGACAAATTTTGGATAACACGGGGGAACCCATTCGCTGGGAATGGCGCGCACGTCATTTTGCCAATTATCTACTCCAGAATAAGTTGCAAAAACGTCAATCAGGATTACACGTTATTTGGTCGGTTACTCTCCAATTGGTTCCTAACCATTTGGATAAACGTGCCCATAAATATCTTCCTATTGTGCGCAAAGCCTCCATCAAATATGGCGTTGATGAATCTCTAATCTTTGCCGTCATGCAGACTGAATCCAGTTTTAACCCTTATGCCGTCAGCCGCTCTGATGCCCTGGGACTTATGCAGGTAATGCAGCACACCGCCGGACGAGATGTTTTCAATATGCAAGGAAAATCAGGCCAGCCTGGCCGCAATTATCTCTTCGACCCTGAGAACAATATTGATATCGGCACCGCCTATCTATCAATTTTGCAAAATATATACTTGGGGGAAATCAAAAACGCTACCTCACGTCGGTATGCTGTTATCACAGCTTACAATGGCGGTGCCGGCAGCGTATTACGCGTATTCTCCAATGATAAAAAGAAAGCGGTTCAAATCATCAATTCAATGGAACCTGGTGATGTTTATGCAACCCTGACCAATAAACATCCTTCTGCTGAATCACGTCGCTATTTGCTGAAAGTAAATAATGCTCAAAAAAGCTATCGCAGGTAGTTAATAACAGATTCGTTGATAGTAAAAAATAGCAGATGGAGGGGGGATTACCAGGGGTTACGCATGAAAATATTGAGTGGATAATTCCTTCATTTTGAGAGGGGTGCAGATGAAAGAATTAGTGGAGGTCTTTTCTGATTTTCCAGAACCACGTTGTCAGGGAAAGGTTAAACACCGTTTTATTGATATCTTAGTGATCGCCGTATGCGCTGTCATTGCCGGGGCTAATGCCTGGACCGATATTGAACAAGTACGGCCAGCTAAAAAAGGATTGGCTGGGTTCATTTCTTCCGCTCAAAGACGGTATTCCTCCACATGATACTTTCCGGCGCTGTTTCAGTTTATTAAATCCCGATCTCTTTGAACGTCATTTTTATCAGTGGGTTTCTCGGGACGTCTCTTCAGAAAAGCGGGTGATCATTGCGATTGATGGTAAAAGTTTACGCCATTCGTTTGATAAGAAAATTGAACAAAGCCCACTACATGTGGTGAGTGCATTCTCAGTTGAGAAAGGACTCAGCTTATGTCAGTGTGCAGTAGACGGAATACTTAAGTTCTTGGCCAGATATTCAGGCTCTTCTGGTAACGGAAACGATACGACAAGAACGCTATTCTGACACAGTGCCCTCTGATTTTCGTTATTATTTAAGCCGTTGTCATGATTCTCCCGCCTTTCAACTAGGTGCCATAAGACAACATGGGGCTATCGAAAATAGTTTACACTGGGTACTGGATGTCACTTTTAGAGAAGATGATGCACGGATGAGAGAGCGGACCGCCACAAGAGTATTTGCCCAATGACGTAAAATGGTGCTCAATATTGTTAAACGAGATACCAACAGTAAACTGAGTTTGAGTGCTCGAAGGAAATCGGCCGGGTGGGATAATGGCTATATGGAAGCGCTGCTATTTAATCAATTTTAGCCCACCAACATTTCATGCGTAACCCCTAGGGGGATTAACTCTCCATTTTGTTTGGATTTATAGCTTATTGTGTGATTTAAACGCATATAAATAAATTTATGCAGAAAGTGTTTGACGGATTGGGCTGGATACGATTTAATGCGCCCCGTTAGCCCGGATAGCTCAGTCGGTAGAGCAGGGGATTGAAAATCCCCGTGTCGGTGGTTCGATTCCGCCTCCGGGCACCAAATTTCCATGCGGGTTTGTCGTAGGTTGTTAAATTTCCTGACAAAAGCGCGAAAAAGAATCAATCGTTAATTAAATGTTAAAGCCTAATCAGTTCAATTTGTACTGTCTAGTTGAGAAGAACATTTAAGACAAGATGACAGGGTAGCTGTTTTAACAGCCGCCCTTTTCTCGTTTAAGGTAATGATTTCAGTAATTGATTCTGATGTCAAGTAAGGGAAAAACTTTACGGGGCAGGAGACCGGAATTAGCCCTTTTTTCATACCATCAATATTTGATGCAGGGCAGTTCACTCACACCGCCACCTCCTCAATCCTGTCTGAGATCTGCCCTGTCTTTTTTTTTACGCCATTTTATTCATTCTCATCGGCCCGCTCACCAGCAAAGTCAGTATACAATCCCAGTTCCCGCTCCAGGGCTTTGCCCGTCACTTCCATATCAAGATCAATGTATTCCATCGTGGTCGCCACATTACGGTGCCCCAGTAATCGTTTCACCAGCGGCAGATTACGATCCGGCGATTTCATCAGGGTTGTGGCCACCGTATGACGAAAGCGGTGGGGCGAGACCGCAAACCCACACTCTCTGGACAGTCTGCGGAAGAAAGCGCGGAGCTGTTGTTTTTCCCGGTTGATATCGTATTGGTAACGGGAAAGCCGGCTTGGGTGCGGCACACTTAACCGGCTGAGATCGAAAATCGGATCGTCGGCTTTCACGCCGGCAGCTATCGCCCTTTCCACTAATTTTGCCAGCCGGGGTTTGAGCGGTGGGATAATCGGTACTTCCCATTCACTGTGGTTTTTACTGCCTTCCAGCCCCAGTTCAATATAATTGCTGTCCAGATTGATATCCCGCAGCCGCAGGTGCAGTAGCTGGTTCTGGCGCATCCCCGTAAAGCGCAATGTCGCCAGTACCGTTGACCAATACCAGGTCGGATACAGGGCACAACGCCCTCCCCGTGGCATCACCCCGGTTCTCTCTTCTTCCGCAAACTTGCCCATCAACAGATTAATACGGGTTATCTGCGATTGACTCAAAATCTTCTTCTTTTTCTTTTCTTTTTTTACTGCCGCTTCGTTAAACGGATTCTCCGTGTGCGGCAGCAGTTTTTGCTCCATGCCGAAATTAAAGATCGCCCGCATATGCGCCACCTTATTATTCCAGGTATGGCTCGACTGCTTTTTCTCCACCAGAAGATGGCGCCGCCACCGCAGCACATCCCGGTGAATAACCTGCATCGGTGAGACCGCTTCCCCCATAAACCGGATAAAACCCTTCGTCACTTTACGGTAACTCCATTCGGTATCCGGTCTCAGGATATGTGAAAAAAAGTACTCGTCTAATAACGCTTCCCAACCCATGGTTTCTTCTGTTCCGTGCATCATTTTTTCCTGTTATCAGCAACCCAACCCGGCGGCTTTTCAATATAGAAAGCGGTTAATCATTCCGTTAAAAATCAATCACACATTGAAATTGTTTCATGATTAATATCATGACGACTCCTCCCCGGCAGGAGCAACATTTTCTGATGGCCTGCCTGTGCGTTTGCTTATTTTCAAATCGTTATCGTTCTCATTTGCATTAACGGGCAATGAAACTTCATCATCTGATTGAAATAATGACAATAACGTCCGGGTATCGTCCGCCGTCGATAGAGAAGGACTTTTCATTGCATTTGCGGAAGCGGCTGATTGGGTTTCCGGCCGGGTACCGGCTTCGGAAGCCAGGGCCGCTTCGACTGCCGTTGGCAACCCCCCCTGTTTCACCAGCGGGGAATGAACCTGCCCGGCGGCGTCCTGAAGCAACGCATCAATCAGGGGGACGGAGGAAGGGCGACCATTGAGGTGCAACATCAGACAATGCCAGGCTTCCGGTACGGAAACCAGCCACATGAGGGCTTTTTCCGGTAACAAACCGGCGGCCAGCAAAGCTTCCTGTGGCACCGTCAGGGCATTTTCCGGTGTGCGAAAGCGGAAACGAAAAAGCTTACCGGGGATACAGACACCCGGCTGCCAGTGATGGCCATCTTCCAGCTCTCCGTCCAGTTGCCGCAACAACGGCAGGTGGTAAAACAACGCCGCCCAGAACACGACGGTCTGCCATAACAGACTCTGGGCCGCCTGCGTTTCCGGGGCGGCTCCCGGGGGGAACAGATGCCCCTTCGCCAGCCGCACGGCACAGGTGGTAAATTGCAGTGTCAGGTCAGCAAATCCTCCACTCCCTGACCAGTCGCCTTCCGGTGTGGCGGGCACTTGCTGCACACTGCCCAACAATTGCTTCACCGGCGCGAGATAAAAACGCTGATACAGCCCTTCGGGCAAGGCACTGTTTTGCCATAATTGCTGAAGACACTGACGGCGCAGGGAGGTGGCCAGTAACTCGTCAGCGGATTGCGGCCGGAAATAGCCCCGGCTGTCACGAATGACTTCCGATTGTTGTTCGGGTAATTGTTGTGGTGTGACAGGCTGGCGGGCAAAAT
>NZ_JBEBMB010000064.1:0-2430 GCF_040081915.1 Xenorhabdus sp. SGI240 | reverse complement strand
CCCCGCCTGAACCGCCATTGAATGGGCGCGCACAGGCACACTGGCAGAAACATCCTACCAGTGGGTAACTATTTTCAGGGTTGCAAATCCCCGGCTATCGGATTTTGCCAACAGCGTTATTAGTTTAACGGGTTAGATAAAACTTTTCAATAAGGTAATCAAATAGATGTGACGTAGTGATTCGCATAAAAACGTAATGAGAAAGGGAGACGACAAAACCATGACAGAGAAGGTGTATCCGGTTTTTTTAAGTGTCTTCACTGAGTACGATTTCTTAGGGAAACAAACTGTACAAGGTTCACAGCCGTTTTTTTAACGGTGTCACTTGGTAAAAAATCCAAGTGACACCTCCTCCATCAATCATGCTTTTTACCATCTTTTTCCGGCGAACGGCGATAACGACGCTCATTCGTTTCCCAGCCAAACGCCAGCCGTGAGCCATCATCAGATCCGTCCGCCATATCGTCCGCCAAAATCAAATCTTCGTTCGTTTCCTGATCCAGCTTCAGAACATCTTTCAACGCCCCTCCGGTCGCAATAAAGCGGCGTTTATACGCTGGCGAGTCAGCTCCAGAAACCACGCTGGATCAACCACCATATCCGCTGGCTTAGTTGAGTATTTTCGTGTTTCAGACACCGCTCCACGAATAAGTTCAGCCGTCGAACTGGCGAGCAATTCTCCTTCTTTGGGCGGCTTGGGTTTTACTGCCCGAACATCGATATTCGGATCGTAATCAATCCGCGAACGCGAATCAAGCGATTGAATCGAAAAACCCTTTGTTTTTCCAAATCGGAAGCAATGCACGATAAAGTCATAGGAACTTTCATTGAGCGTGAAAACTACATTTGAGATGTGTATCTAACTATTCAATACATGACCCCCAAACATGCCTCCTAGTTAAATCAAATTGAATGCTGGTTCAGTCTGATATCCCGACATTTTCTCAGACGGCTTTCCGTCAGCGGAAAAGAGATATTGCGGACACTCATTTTAAAATATATCCAATATTACAACCGGGTATTAGCTAATACCTTTTAATTGGCTTTACCGTTGGAATACATAATCCAGCCATTAATTACAAGATGCTCCACTAGGGCGTGTTGACGTTTATTGTTTATCATTTACTCAATCCACATCGGTAGCCATATAATGACAAACGCCAGTGCCAACATACTAGCGTAATTCCGTTCAAGCTTATCGTATCTTGTGGCTATTGCACGAAAGTGTTTCACTCTGGCGAGCACATTTTCGACTCAATGCCGATAACCCATTTAGCAAGGTGCAGATCGACATGTCTGGCTATACAGTCCATCGCAGATCGATAAAAGCGTCCATAGTACGAGACCATAAAAATTCTATGGTCGCCCTCGTTTTTGCAACACTAATTTTGATGAATTTTGGGCTTGCTTAAATCTATCCGGCGTCCTTATAGGCAAGGAGCTTGCACCTCGATGAGTTCCGCGCCGGATGAACCTCAAAAAAATATACGGCTTCCACTGAGCCATTCCGTTTTACAGGTTCTTCAACAGGCCGGTTGGCCGTTCGTATCATCAATAATCAGCATTTGCAAAATCTGATAGTAACTGCTTGAATTTGTCAATTAAGGTAAATATTATGCGACAAAAGCCTGTTGCCGTGTTGTCAATGCCCAAGCTATTCTGGCCAGCTTGTTTGCCAAAGCACAGATCACCACAAAATGACTTTTTCGGCACAGAAGCTCCCTGACCCAATCAGCCAATTTACCTGATTGATATTCAAGCCTTTGTATAAAAACTCTGGCACATTGAACCAGTAACATTCGGATCTTTTTATTGCCCCGTTTGCTGATCACCAGTAATATTGTCCGGCCGCCAGTACTGTATTGCCGTGGCACCAACCCTGTTGCAGTTGCAAAATCACGACTGCTGGCGTATTGTTTTCCATCACCAAGTTCTGTGGAGATTGTGCTTGCAGTAATTGTTCCCACGCAGGGAATTGTCAGTAATCGTTGTCCTACTTCATCCTCACGCAGAAGCTGTTTCAACTGAGCTTCCAGTTCTTTTATCTGATCCATTAAATAGTGGTAGTGCTGCTGTAGTTTCAGCAATAACTGATTAAGATATAAAGGTAAGCTATGGTCATCAAGAATAGTGCTGAACCGACTGATAACCGCCGCACCTTTCGGAACGCTGATACCAAATTCCAGCAAGAAAGCATGCATTTGGTTAGTCGTTTTACCTTATCTTGCACCAAAGATTCCCTAACCCGATGCAAGCCTATTCAGACGCCGGATAGATTCAAGCAAGCCAACATATCTTCAATTTCAATATTACAAAAACGGGAGTGACCATAGATTCCATTTTCCAAGCGGATCCCTATTTGATTTTATTATTGAATATTTTTACTTAAGCCGTTAATCTGAAAACGCTAAACCATAAACTAGAGTAATA
>NZ_JBEBMB010000063.1:0-33973 GCF_040081915.1 Xenorhabdus sp. SGI240 | reverse complement strand
ACAGTTTGGTATATTTTGTCCAGTTTATAACCTAAAGAAAATCATCAACAAGAATGATATATGCCGACAAATATGAGGTTAAAAAAAAATTTACCTACTTTTGCACATTTACCTTAATTAATTAACTAAAAACCATTAAAAATCAATGCAATAAATTTATTAAAATATATAAAATCCCATAAAATAAAAATCAGAAAAATATTGATTATCTTTCATGCAAGGAGAATAGAAACTCTGTCTAAGCCGTATCGGTAACTCAACCGAAAAAATATGCAGAGGTAGCATAAGGCAAGGATGACAAAAAAAAGACGCATGTTAGAAAACAAAAACGGCGAATCAGGTGGTATCAATAGGCATACCGTGAACGAGAGTAAATCCGTCAAGGCAGGCTCTATTTTACGAGCAACCAACGGGGCAAAAATCGAACTCATTTTAAGCTTCGGCAATTCTCCTTGATGACGCCATAACTTACTAATGAAAAAAGGATGAGATATGGAAGATGCAAACCTATTAGTCGGAAAACGTATTCAGACCAGAAGGAAAGAGTTGGGTATCACTGCTACAGCATTAGCAAAGGAACTTGGCCTCAGTCAACAGCAACTTTCACGTTACGAAACGGGAGTGAATCGGATCAACATCTCCCATCTCGTGAATATTGCCAATATATTTAATACGCCAATTCAATGGTTTTTCGAAGATTGCAACCCCGTCAAGAAAGAGGACTGTAGTGTGAATAAAATTACGGATCAATATCTCCCCATTGCCGAGACAATTATAGGCAAGAATGGTTGGTAAATCCGGCAAAATAAATTCGTCAGAAGCCTGTTATGTTGCTGATTTCAATGATCCCATTGAGCCTGTATTGCATTTTGTGTAAATGCTTTTCCAGAGGTGACCGTCCAGACGGTCACCAAATTCGTCAATAAATCGCCTGGTGGTCATCAATTCTTCCGGCGAATAGTTTTCCAATATTTGCAACCCTCTTGCTTCTATTTGCCGATGCCGTTTTTCAACGATAGGGCGCTGAAGAAGTTTTGCACTGATCTTTGAGATAGCCCCCTTGGTCATTCCCAGCGTTTGGCTGATACTTATGATATTTAATAATACCGATTCTCCTATACGCTGGTTTACAAAATATCCCCCTTTATTTATCTTCATATTGTTTCCCTGGAAACAAAACGGAGAAAAAAATGAATAGCTGTAACTCAATTCGTCATGTAAACGTGATCTTTTACCTAGTATGCTTCAGTGCCCTATTAGGATCTCTTGCACAAAATATCTATGCTCCCGTTATTCCTATCATACAGGAGCTATTCAATGCGCCCCTACCTTTAGTAAACCTGACTGTATCAGCATTCACATTTGTTTTAGCTATTATGCAAATCGTGTATGGTCCATTAGCGGACAGTAAAGGCCGTAAAGTCATTTTACTTCCTGCTCTGACTATTTCCATCATTGGATCGGTTGGTTGCGCGATGGCTGCCGATATTTATTGGCTGATTGCCTTTCGAATAGTTCAGGCTATTGGGATTGCAGCTATTCCTGTTATTGCAGCGGCAATTATTGGCGATCTGTATGAAGAGCAACATCGAGCCAAAGCTATCAGTACTTATCAGATGTTGTTAACGCTGACGCCGGCTTTGGGACCATTGCTCGGCGGCTATTTAGCTGAATTAAACGGATATGTTGCGATTTTCCAATTTATTGCTGTTATCGGTGGGCTAATACTTATCAGCAATTTGCTTTGGTTGCCAGAAAATAAGCCAAAACAGTCAGCAAGTGCCAAAAAGGTATTCGTACAGTTCGGTCAGATTTTGTCAGATCGCATCGCACAATCTGTTTTCTGTATTAGCTTTATGCTGTCCTATTGTTATTTCTGCTTTTTGACTTTTTTACCCATCATCTTAAATAATGAATATGATTTCAGCCCTGCCGATATTGGTTGGATGTACATTCCCATATCACTGGCAATGATTGTTGGCAGCTATAGCTATCGTTTACTCCATCATCGGTTATCTAAGATAAATGGCCTGATTGTCAGCAGTTTGCTAAATCTGGCTTTAATTCTGTTGTTTTCCATCACATATCGGTTCGGCATTCCCACGTTAATCATTGTCACAGCTTTATACGGTTTCACTCTGGGGATATCGACACCCACCCATGCCACTTTATTGTTAGCAACGTTTGTGGAAGAACGGGCAACTGTGATTGGGCTTTATAATTTTATTCGATATATGGGAATGGCTGTTGGCCCAATGGTTGGCAGTTTCTTATTATTCAATAACCACTATGAATGGGTATTTTTAATGGGAGCGTTGTTATTTGCTGTATCTATCAGTTTTACTGCCATCATGACTCAACGGCACAGTAAACGGCGATAGTGCTCATCAAGTAGCATTCAATGGGAAATAGCCCAAATTGCTGCAATATTCCGTGCCGTTACCTGCAAATTATCGGCACCATTAGCAAGGGCATCGGCAAGGGAACACGCCTCTGGTATGATGGAAAAGACCGCATCCAGCCCATGTTGATGCACAACATGATAGTCCCGGCTCATTCCCCCCACTAACGCAATGGTGGGAATACCAAATTTTTTCGCCACACAGGCAACACCAATAGGGGTTTTACCGTATAGAGTCTGGCTATCCAGACGACCTTCTCCCGTAATGACCAGATCTGCCCCCTGAATCACGTCTTCCAGTTGCAAGGTTTCGATAACAATCTCAATACCTGGCTGTAATCTTGCGCCCAGGCATCCCAATAAGGAAGCTCCCATTCCTCCGGCCGCGCCAGCCCCCGCAGCAGCAATCACACGTTTTCCCGTTAGGGACTCTATTTTCATGCCATAATGACGCAATGCAGAGTCTAACGATTTCACCATCTCCGGCGTCGCGCCTTTTTGTGGACCAAACACCGCTGATGCGCCCTGTTCACCACACAACGGATTATTCACATCACAAGCCACGGTAAGTTCAATTTGCCTGAGACGAGGATCAAGATTCGTTAAATCAATACGTTCCAGCCGGATTAATGCCGCACCGCCGAATGGCAGAATACGACTGTCACCATCCAATAAATTCGCCCCAAGTGCCTGCATCATACCTGCACCACCATCGTTGGTTGCACTACCTCCAATGCCTAAAATCAGTTTGTGTATCCCCTGTTCCAATGCAGCCAGAATCAGTTCTCCCGTGCCATAACTCGTCGTTATCAGAGGGTTACGCTGTTCCATCGGCACCAAATGCAAACCAGAAGCGGCAGCCATTTCAATCACCGCAGTTTTTCCATCGCCAAGCAGACCCCAAAATGCCTCAACCGGCTGACCTAAAGGATCGGTGACCGTACACGCGATACGTTTTCCTCCGGTTGCAGCCACCAGTGATTCTACTGTCCCTTCGCCGCCATCCGCCATAGGTAACTTGATATAGTCTGCTTGGGGATAAATCTCCTTAAATCCCCGCTCTATTGCCTGTGCCACCTGCAAGGCACTCAAACTTTCCTTAAATGAATCAGGGGCAATCACAATTTTCATCATGGAATTTCCTCGGTGCTTTGGTGCTGTTTGTTTTACACACATAAAAAAAGCGATAAACAAATTATCGCTTTTTAATCCAAAAAGTTTTGCTCAGTTAAGCAATTACGCTTCAATAGCCAGTCGCAATTTCTTCATGGCATTTTTCTCTAACTGCCGAACTCGTTCAGCAGATACACCATATTTATCTGCCAATTCTTGCAAGGTGGTTTTATTGTCATCATCCAACCAACGAGAACGAATGATGTCCTGGCTACGTTCGTCCAGCCCTTCCATCGCCACAGAAAGTTTATCCGCAGCGTGAGTTTCCCAGTTATCTTCTTCAATACCATCGGCAAAGTCAGAAGCCTTATCTTGCAAATACAGCACCGGAGCCACTGGATGGCTATCATGATTGTCATCATCAGAAGACATATCAAATGCCATATCCTGTGCTGACATGCGGGATTCCATCTCTCGGACATCTTTGCTGGTCACGCCCAATTCTTTGGCAACCAGTTCAATTTCATCCTGATTGAACCACCCCAGACGTTGTTTAGCCTTGCGCAAATTAAAGAACAGCTTACGTTGAGCTTTTGTCGTTGCCACTTTCACAATACGCCAATTACGCAATACATATTCATGGATTTCTGCCTTAATCCAGTGAACAGCAAAAGAAACCAGACGAACGCCCACTTCTGGATTAAATCGACGAACCGCTTTCATCAGGCCAATATTACCTTCCTGAATTAAATCCGCTTGCGGCAGACCATAACCAGCATAACTGCGGGCAACATGAACAACGAAGCGCAAGTGAGAAAGGATCAGCTTTTTCGCTGCATTCAGATCGCCCTGGTAATGCAGCCTTTCTGCCAGTTCCTTCTCTTCCTCAGCAGAAAGCATAGGATAAGCATTGGAGGCACGGATGTACCCTTCCAAACTACCTTGTGGAACTAATGCCAGAGTTTGCATTTCTTTTGTCATTCAAATTCTCTCAAAATTAGATCCAAATTGATGGCCTTCAAGTTTGCCTGAATTTACCAGTAAGGTTTATTCAAGCCAGAGATTCGTCTATTTTACCACCGTAGAGATCATATTCAAATCGTCTCAGTTGTGTGAGTATCAATACAAAATCATAACTGTGACTTTGACAGCAATTAAGCCAGACAGTTCAACAAGCCCTGCAACCCCTTTATTCTGGCCTAAAACGACGTAAATGCTGAATTGTCGCAAACCATGCAGCAATCCAACCAATCATACCCGAAATAAGCACTAATAAGAGTGATTCATCCCACTCCAAACCGTGCAGTATAAAGCTTGTACCGAAAACACTCGCTACTTCTGTGACCACATTAGACAGTTTCCACACCAGCAGGGAGGAGAGAATCAAGGAGAATATTGCCCCCAAAACCCCCAATAAGGCTCCACCGTTGAGGAAAGGACGCAAAATAAAACCATCCGTTGCTCCAATCAGCTTCATGACATTAATCGTCTCACGACGGCTAAAGATACTCAGCCGGACACTGTTACCAATGACCAAGAGCAGCGCAACCACCATTAAGATACCTATCACGGCAGCAATTCTGCCAACAAGGTCAGCCAAGGCGGTCAAGCGGGCAAACCAGCTATCATCCATTCTGACTTCTTCAATGCCCTTAATCTGCGCAACTTGATCGCGTAATGTTGTTAGCGCCTGAGTGTCTTGGAAATTCAATTTAGGAGAGACGATGGCAACTGCCGGCAAAGGGTTTTCTTCCAGCAAATCTAGTGCGCTGGCAAAACCTGACCAGGCACGGAATTCGTTTACGGCTTCGTCACGGGAAAGATAATTGACCGATTTCACACCATCCATGCCTTTCAACTGCTCAATAACCTGTTTGACGCTATTATCATTCAGTGACTTATCCAGATAGACCGTGAGTTGTGGGATGGGATACCACTGCATCACTGCTTGATTGACGTTTTTCCAAACGATATAAAACACGCTCGGCAAAGTCAGTGAAATTGCGATTACCATAATGGTCAACAAGGTTGCCAGTGGTTGGCGAAACATATCCGACAGCGTACTTTTCCACGCATAACGCCACTGTACACGCCATCCCCCTTTTAATGATTTGGATTTTGGTGTGGGTGTTTTTTTCGCTGAATGACGGACATGCCTAACCATGATGTCCTCCTTGCATGCGTCCCTGATTCAGGGTCAAGATACGATATTTTCTTCGTTCAATGAGGGCCGTATCATGGGTAGCCATCAGAACCGTCACACCAACTCGGTTAAACTCTTCAAACAGACGCATGATCCCCTCTGATAATGCCCCATCCAAATTTCCCGTCGGCTCATCTGCCAGCAATACTGTGGGCTTATTCACCACCGCTCGGGCGATCCCAACACGCTGTTGTTCTCCACCGGAAAGCTGAATGGGGAAGTTTTTCGCTTTGTCCAGTAAGCCGACCTTATCCAACGCCGCAGAGACCCGTCGACGAATGTCTTCAGCGCTTGCCCCTGAAATGATCAACGGCATAGAGACGTTTTCGTATACGGTGCGATCCAACAGCAGGTGATGATCCTGAAAAATCATACCGATCTGACGGCGAAGGAAAGGCGTCTCTCTGGATTTTAGTCGGCTAATGTCATGACCAGAAAACCAAATATGGCCTGCGCTTGGGCGTTCAATACCACAGATAAGTTTCAAAAGTGTACTTTTACCGGCCCCTGAGTGACCGGTTAAAAATGCCATTTCTCCTGGGAGTAGATGAAAATCCACCCCTTGCAGCGCCTGCCGCCCTCCCAGATAGGCTTTACTGACCTGTTCAAAGCGAATCATTGATAGTTAATCCTCTCGGGCAAAAAGAGCCTCAATAAAATCGTCTGCCTTGAATGGACGGAGATCTTCAATGCCTTCACCCACACCAATATAGCGGATTGGGATCTCAAATTGGTCGGCAATAGCGAAGATAACCCCTCCTTTCGCAGTACCATCCAGTTTGGTCAATGAAATACCCGTCAATCCCACTGCTTCATGAAATAGTTTAGCCTGACTTACTGCATTTTGACCTGTGCTGGCATCCAGAGTCAGCATAATTTCATGAGGTGCGTCTTCATCCAGTTTTTTCATCACTCGAACGATTTTTTTCAGCTCTTCCATCAAATGGGATTTGTTCTGCAAGCGCCCTGCGGTATCGGCGATCAGGACATCAATACCTTTAGCCTTGGCTGACTGGATGGCGTCAAAAATCACCGAGGCGGAATCTGCCCCCGTCTGTTGGGAAATCACCGGGATTTTGTTGCGTTCTCCCCAAACCTGTAACTGCTCTACTGCGGCGGCACGGAAGGTATCTCCAGCCGCCAGCATGACAGATTTACCTTGAGAGTGATATTGACGCGCTAACTTTCCAATCGTGGTCGTTTTACCAACACCATTCACACCGACCATCAGAATGACATAAGGTGATTTACCTTCTATCTCCAGCGGCTTATCAACTTTCGCCAGAATGGCTGACATCTCTTCTTTCAGTTTAGTGTAAAGCGCTTCCGCATCTTTCAACTCTTTACGGCTGGCGTGGTCTGTCAGGTTAGTGATGATCTTACGGGTAGTTTCAACGCCCACATCTGCAATCAATAATTGCTCTTCCAGCTCTTCAAACAGATCATCATCAATTTTTTTGCCGTGGAATAGTCCCAAGAAGCCGGAGCCAAGGTTTTGACGAGTTTTAACTAAGCTGCGTTTCAGACGAACAAAGAACCCTTCTTTAGTCGGTCGTTCTTGTTCCTTAGGTAAGACCGCCTGTTCTTCTGCCTGACGGGCCGCTTCTTCCGCCAAGCGCTGCTGCTCAGCTTCTTCTGCCGCACGACGGGCTGCTTCTTCCGCTAAGCGCTGCTGCTCCGCCTCTTCCGCAGCCACTCTTTCTTGTTCGGCTTGTTCCTCTTGTTGTTCCTTATCTTGACGACCAAGTCCAAACCAAGAGAAGAAACCTTTTTTTTTCTCTTTTGCCATCGGCCACTACACTCCTCGCGCTTAAGTTAGATATGTGCTGTTATATCCACTGAGATAGGTTCTAACGGTAATGAATCCAGTCTAACATTTTCATCACACCACAACACATATCTATAGAGGATTTCGTGGTAAATTAATCAATGGATATCTTCGTTTTCACTCACTTTTTGTCTCCGCCAGATATTATTGAGTTACGTCGGATGGCAAATATTTAAGTTATGTAAATTATGACTAAAAAACCACAGCGCACGTCTTTGGGACAAATCCGCATTATTGGCGGAAAATGGCGCGGAAGAAAATTGCCGGTTCCTGATAGTGACGGCTTGCGTCCAACAACAGATCGCGTCCGCGAGACGCTTTTTAACTGGCTTATGCCAGTGATTCAGGGTGCTCGTTGCCTGGATTGTTTCTCAGGCAGCGGAGCGCTTGGATTTGAAGCCTTGTCTCGTTATGCCAGCCACACAACCTTAATTGAATACGATCGCAATGTGGCGAAACAACTATCGGCTAACTTAGCCTTACTGAAAGCGGAAAATGCCGATGTGGTACAAGGTAATGCACTACAATACCTTATCAACACCGGAACACCATTTGATGTGGTTTTTCTCGATCCGCCATTCCGTAAGGGGATGTTGACTGAAACCATCAATTTATTGGAAACCAACAGCTGGCTAGCAGAAGAAAGCTGGATTTATGTTGAGGCAGAAGCAGAATCTGCGGCAACAGAAGTTCCCCCAAACTGGCAACTGCATCGGCAAAAAACGGCCGGACAAGTTGCTTATCGGTTATATATTCGCCACCCGTAATCGGGTGTCAGAACGGCTTAAACTCGATTTTGGAGTCGATGATGTTTATTCAATTAGGAAGAGGGATCATGATCTTAGTCTGGGGGATCATGATCTTCAATTTGTTTCACCCATTCCCCAGTCCATTAAAATATTTTATGAATATTGCAATGGTATTTACGGTAATCATGCATTCTTTTCAGTTACTACTGCTGAAAAACTCCCAGCCTAAAGATCAAAAGCTGTCTGGTTTTATCCAGACCAAAATCTTCTTTTTCGGCGTCTTTGAATTATTGGTCTGGCAGAAAAAACTACTAAAAGAGAAACAACAGGAGAAAAAATAACTTCCCATATCCAGTGACTCATTCTGTTTTATTCCGGCTGGAAACAAAGCAAATATCGTCAATGAGTATTCGCGTAATTACTCATTGACGTTCTTTGTTTTTGATAATAAAACGTTATTTGTTCGTTAATAACGAATCAACATTTTGCGACTTCTTGCACACAGTATCAATATCATTGCTCAGCAATGCTTCCCTTTTAAACTGTCAAAAGCGATAGCACAAATCATCAAAAGAATTCCCCTTATTGGATTTGACTCTGGAGTTTACTCCAACGTGTAGAGTTAACTTTAATCATTAGTATTAACTCTATATTGAGGGGTCGCCTATGTTATCCACGTCCAAAAAACATAAGCAATCACAGCACAATTCCCTATCTTGCCAAAAAAATGAACACCAGAGTGTCGCCAATAATGTAAGTGGGCATTCACATAATTCTCACGCTCCAGACCATCACCATGCTTGTTGCTCTACTGGCACCGGGCGCTCTCATGAACATGAGCATGAACATGAGCAGAGCGGCGCACTCTGTTCACTCGATCATGCCCATGCCATACCGGAAAGCGTTCTCACCGGATTAACCGCGGGACAGCGTTTTAATTGGACTATCCAAGGCATGGACTGCCCAAGCTGTGCCGGAAAGATCGAAAATGCGGTCAAAAAACTGCCCGATGCCAAGCAGGTCAAGGTCCTGTTTACAACAGAAAAACTGGTGGTCGATGCTGATATTGATATTCGTGCGGCCGTTGAACAAGCAGTAAAACAGGCCGGCTTTACTATCAAAGAGGCAAGTTCAGCATCTAAACTGCCTCCCGAAGTCAATCATTGGAAAACCTTTTCCCCAATCTTGATCCTAACCGCCTTGATGTTCATCAGTTGGGGAATATCAAAAGCCCATGCCCCCGCCGGACAGATCGCTTTCATCATCACTACGCTCATTGGGTTATATCCGGTAGCGACCAAAGCCATCAAATTGATCCGTTCTGGTACGCCTTTCGCCATTGAAACGTTGATGAGTGTTGCGGCCATTGGTGCCTTGTTTATTGATGCCACCGCAGAAGCAGCAATGGTTATTCTCCTGTTCAAGTTGGGGGAAATACTGGAATCCTATGCCGCCGGACGCGCACGTCGTGGCGTCAGTGCATTGATGGCATTAGTTCCTGAACAAGCCCTCCTCATTAAGGATGGAAAAAAGGAAACAGTGCCAGCGGCAGATCTGCGGCCGGGGGATATCATCGAAATCGCCCCCGGTGCCCGGTTACCTACCGATGCCGAACTGCTCAGTCCCTTTGCCAGTTTCGATGAAAGTGCCCTGACCGGTGAATCGGTTCCGGTTGAACGGCAGCAAGGTGAAAAAGTCGCCGCAGGTTGCCTTTCTGTCGATAGTGCGGTGCAGATGAAGGTGATCTCTGAACCGGGTCACAACGCCATTGATCGCATCCTGCAACTGATTGAAGAAGCGGAAGAGCGTCGTGCGCCGATTGAGCGCTTTATCGACCGATTCAGTCGTGTCTACACTCCGCTGATTATCTTGTTCTCAGCACTGGTCGTATTGATCCCGCCTCTGTTTTTTGCCGGCTCCTGGGAAACCTGGCTCTACCGTGGCCTGACCCTGCTGTTAATTGGTTGTCCTTGCGCCCTGGTCATCTCGACGCCTGCGGCCATTACTTCCGCACTGGCCGCAGCAACCCGTCGTGGCTCCCTCATCAAAGGGGGAGCAGCCTTAGAACAACTTGGGTCAGTGAGTACAATTGCGCTGGATAAAACCGGAACGTTGACCGAAGGAAAACCCCAGGTTACTGACATTGAACCTGTGGAAAATATCAGTGCAGAAACCTTGCTGGCACTCGCGGGGGCCGTAGAGAGTGGCTCACATCATCCTTTAGCAAAAGCTATCCTGAATGCCGCCGACAATAGAAGTGTGACAATTGTTGAGGCTGAACAGCGCAAGGCGCTGGCTGGTATCGGGGTTGAAGGGCAATTATCGGGGCAAAAAATTCTCGTCACCGCCCCCGGAAGATTGCCGGAAAATACCTTGTCCGAGCAATGGAAACAGAGAGTCACAGAACTGGAAAACGATGGAAAAACAGCAGTTGCTGTCATTCAAAATGGGCAACTGATGGGGCTGATAGCAATGCAAGATACCTTGCGTCAGGATGCCATAGATGCTATCCGTATCCTGAAAAAACAGGGTATAGAGGCCGTGATGCTGACGGGTGATAATCCCCGTGCTGCGGCCGCTATTGCGAAACGGCTGGGCATTGATTATCGCGCAGGGTTATTGCCCGAAGATAAAGTGAAAGCGGTCACTGAGTTGAACCAAAAACATCATACTATGATGGTCGGTGATGGTATCAACGATGCGCCAGCCATGAAAGCCGCCAGTATCGGTGTTGCGATGGGCAGCGGCACAGATGTTGCATTAGAAACAGCCGATGCCGCCCTGACACATAACCGACTGACGGGTTTACCTGAAATTATCGCTCTGTCTCGCTCAACTCGTTATAACATCCGCCAAAATATCACCATTGCGTTAGGTTTAAAGGCGATCTTTCTTATCACGAGCCTGTTGGGTATTACCGGACTATGGATGGCAGTTCTGGCCGATTCGGGAGCGACGGCTTTAGTAACAGTAAACGCGGTTCGGCTGCTTAGGAATAAATCAAAAGCGTAATAAATGGCATATCAACTTAAATTGCCACCAGCAAGCGGATGATAAAGAAGTCACAAAGGAAGATAACAAATCGAAAAGGTGCATGTTCATACCCTGCACCTTTTCAAAATTACAATTAACGACATAAAATTGCTATTAAGGAAAAAGGAAATATGGCACTCAGCGAGGTGATAGTAGACCAAACACCCTATTCAAAGCCTAGCATAGCGCCTGTTTTCCGCCAGTTAATTATATAGACTTTTCTCAATTAAACAGAGTGTTCACTCTTTCTGAGCAGATATCGATAGGGAGTTTGCGCTGTCTCCTGGGCGATCAGCGCATGATCCATAAAGCGACAGAATCCCGGAATATCACGGGTTGTTGCCGGATCATCCGCAATGATCAATAACGTCTGACCCGCAGTCATATGGCGGACGGTCTTGCGCACCATCATGACCGGCTCTGGACACCGTAATCCTAACGTATCAAGTGTCTTGTCGGGGTTGGCAAAAACTTCGGACATAACCATCTCTGTAGGTTCAAACAATCTGTGTGGCGGTGGATTATATTACAAAATATCATCAACTGCCGTACTTTACTTTTATTGCGCAACACACGTATGATCTCACGGCCTGATCTTCAGGTAGATTAATTTGTTGGGTTCCCTCACCCCATCCACCAAAAAGGTACAATATGCTGCAATTGACTGCGCAACAGCGGGCTAGGGCACTGATCTGGCTGTCGCTTTTTCACATTTTGATCATTACTTCCAGTAACTATCTGGTGCAATTACCCATCTCCATTTTTGGTTTTCATACCACTTGGGGAGCATTTACATTTCCCTTTATCTTTTTGGCGACTGACCTGACTGTACGTATTTATGGTGCGCCATTAGCTCGCCGGATCATTATTTCCGTTATGCTGCCCGCGTTGCTGATCTCTTATCTGATTTCAGCTCTGTTTTTTCAGGGAACCTGGCAGGGATTCGGGACATTGGGAACCTTTAATGTCTTTGTCGCCCGCATTGCCGCCGCTAGCTTTATGGCTTATGTACTCGGCCAGATACTGGATGTTGGGGTCTTCAATCGTCTTCGCCAAAAAAGCCACTGGTGGATAGCACCGGCTGCCGCCATGTTTTTCGGTAATATGCTCGATACACTGGCCTTTTTCTTTATCGCGTTTTACCGCAGCACGGATGCATTTATGGCAACCCATTGGGTAGAAATTGCGTTAGTAGATTATGCCTTCAAGCTGTTTATCTGCATGCTGTTCTTCCTGCCCGCTTATGGCATTCTGTTGAACTTAATTCTGAAATACTTTTTCGCGCAAACAGAAGATAAAATCCTGACTAAAGCCAACTAAAAACATCCCCCTGAATCAATCAGGGGGACTCATCTTTCCGCCAGTGTTTCCCCCTCACATCACTCATTTCTTGCTTTTGCTCATAACTTCTCGGTTATTTTGCCGTATAGTGTGGATGGGCAGTTCGTTACTTGCCCTATACCCGTATTGTGACACTCATGCCTAGTTTCCAGTAAAGAAGGATATTTCTTATGCTGAAAGTGATCCAGTCTCCATCCAAATATATCCAAGGGCCAGGTGCGTTATCTCACCTTGGTCGATACACCAAAATGCTTGCTGACCACGTCTTCGTGATTGCCGATCATTTCGTGATGAACCTTATTGGCGATACCGTCAGCAAAAGCCTGGAAGAACACGAAGTGACCAGCCATTTCGAACTTTTCAATGGTGAGTGCAGCCGCAGTGAAATCCATCGCTTATCTGCCATTTTGTTGGAACAACAATGTCAGGCGGTTGTCGGGATCGGGGGAGGAAAGACGATTGATACTGCCAAGGCTGTTGCATACGAATCCAAAATACCTGTGATTATTTCGCCTACCCTGGCATCAACAGATGCACCGACCAGTGCCCTTTCTGTTCTTTATACTGAACTCGGTGAATTTGACAGCTACCTGTTCTATCCACAGAATCCCAATATCGTGCTAATGGATACCAATATTATTGCTAAAGCACCGGTTCGCCTGCTTGTCGCAGGTATGGGAGATGCACTCGCCACCTATTTTGAGGCACGAGCCAGCAGTACCGCCCACAAACCAACCATGGCTGGTGGTGCAACATCCACCACCGGTTTGGCATTGGCAAAACTGTGTTATGAAACCTTGCTGGCGGAAGGTTATAAAGCAAAACTGGCGGTAGAAGCCGGTGTCAGTACACCCGCTGTTGAAAATATTGTCGAAGCCAATACCTACTTGAGTGGCATTGGTTTTGAAAGTGCGGGATTAGCAGCCGCTCATGCCATCCACAATGGTTTCACCGTGCTGGAAGAGTGCCATCACCTTTATCACGGTGAAAAAGTTGCGTTTGGTACTCTGACACAATTGATCTTAGAAAATAGCCCAAGTGAAGAGTTGGAAACTGTGCTCGATTTTTGTGTACAGGTCGGGCTACCCGTCACACTGGAGCAATTGGGCTTACGCGATAATGAGAAACTGCATCAAAAAATCATGCAAGTTGCTCTTGCAAGTTGTTCCGAGGGTGAAACCATTCACAATATGCCCTTTGTGGTGACACCAGAACAGGTTTACGCTGCGATTTTGGCCGCAGACCAGATAGGTAAAGATTGGTTGTATTAAGTGATTGCGAAGCAGAAATAAAACGGGCATGCCCCACAGGAACATGCCCATAATTTGATTAAACGATGTCAATCAGTAAGATCTATTTTGTTGGCTCCGGCCAAATTTTAGCGATATGACTCAAACATTCTTCTTTCGTTCCGGTTATGCCGATTGCCATCCATCCCAACGGGATCTCATACCCAACAGGCCAGATTGAATACTGCTTTTTACCATTAATGACGATCATCCAATTCATGGCATCCTTTTCGGTTAACCGTTCCATGATACAACCTCCCTTTTGAAACTGTCTGAAAGGGCAGCCGGTAAGAATCCAGTACCGATCAGATAACGTAATACTTGATGAACATATCCGGCTGTAATTGTGGGGCAACGGATATGACTCCCCGCTAATCCCGCCAGCGTATTTTTCAGTTCCAATTCAGGGCTGAGTTCATCAACATAAGCCGGATCTAATGCGCGATAAGGTCTTTCAGCCATGTCTCGGATCAGTGGGATCAAAGGATACAATGGGTGAGTATCATCCAGCGCCAGGATCTTATCTTTCCCCTCATTGAATGGAACAGGATTGAGGATATAACCAAAATCTTGTACCCAATCGAAAAATTGTCGGACAGAAACCTGCTCCGGATTGAACAGATTAAAGAATTTCCCATTAGATGCCGGCTGGCGAGAAAGATGCACCAGTGCAGTCGCCACATAATCGACCGGCACGATATCCAGCAACAGGGCATGGTCAGGATAAAAGCCCATGGCCAAATAGCCTTTCAAAGATGATATCAGATAATCATTACCCTGCGCCGCGCCTGTGCGGGTATGACCGAGGATCAACCCAGGCCGGTAAATGCTAACAGGAACGCCCCTTTGACGGGCAATATTAATAATCCCTTCCGATACCCATTTACTGCCCGAATAACCGCAAGGATCACGAACCGACTCACTCATGGCCCGATCATCTTCCATATAGGGGCGAGGCGACTGCGTGGCATACAGGGCGTTTACAGAGGAGACATAGTGAAAATGTTTCAAACGCGTCGTGCACGCCAGATCCAACGCTGTTCGGGTCGCGTCAACGTTGATACTTTTCAGGGCACGATAAGGATAAATGAAATTAACCCATGCTCCGTTATGGTAAATAACATCAACCTCTTCTGCCAGTTGTGCCCATAACTCCGGCAATAAACCAAAACGTGGTTGCCCTAAATCACCGATAATAAAATCGACCCGTTCAAGCCCGTTACCAACATCAATGCGGTAATTCTTGAATCCAGATTTGATTCTTTCACGGGCATGTTCTGCATCAGATGCACGGCACAAGCAAATAATGCTGGCCGAGGTTTGTTTCAGCAACTGCTCCAGCAAATGCAGCCCAAGATAGCCGGTCGCGCCGGTCAGTAATATTTTGTCTGGCTGATACCAATTGGCATGAGCCAATCCATCAGGGCGAATTCCTTCTTGCAGGTAAACATCATTCCTGAGCGTCTCAGCATGCTGGCGAATTAACGCTTCATTCTGGTATCTTCCTGAGAATTGAACAGGATTGACCTGACGTTCAGCGAACATTTCATCCAAAATGGTGGCTATTCTGGCAACCGTCGGCTCAACATAGATCCCAGAAATCGGAACCCTTAGAGAAAACGCTTTTTCAATCTGTTCTACCATGCGGGCGACAAGGATGGAATGCCCTCCGATCTGGAAGAAATCATCCGTGATACCGAATACATCTGCCCCCAGTAAACCACGCCAAATTTCATAAACACGTTTTTCAGTTTCCGTTTGCGGCTGTACTCTGTCATGGCTGGCATTTAGACGCTCTGCAACGTCTTCCAACCGCTTTTTATCTCTTTTGCCACTGCTTGTCAGCGGAATATAGGGAATACGGTAATATTCAGCCGGTATCCACGCTTCATGCAATACTTCTCTGAGAGAGCGTTGAGTCTCCCGTACCCAGTCCTGCGATATCACCAGATTAGGATTGAACAATACAAATGCCTGGATTCTGGCAAAATCACCACGGCCCGCGACCCGGATAATGGCATCCTGTACACCATGTTGTTTTCTCAATGCAATTTCTATCTCACCTAACTCGATTCGATATCCCCGCACTTTTACCTGATCATCTTGTCTCCCCATATAAATGAGGGTGCCATCTTCCAGCATACGTGCCATATCTCCCGTCAAATAGGCCCTTTTACCTTTTTGAGTTATGTCGGGAACGTATCTTTTGGCGGTTTCAGTTGGGTTATTGCGATAGCCTGCGGTCACGCCCAATCCACCAATAAGAATTTCTCCCACAGTGCCTTTCGGCACAGTCCGCAGATATTTATCGACAATCGTGATACTGGTGCCCGGAACAGGACCACCCAATTGAACTTTATCACCCTTTTTCATGCGGAACGCAGTTGACCAGATGGTTGTTTCCGTTGGGCCGTAAACGTTCCATAATGTGCTTCCGGTGGCTGTCAGTTGATCGGCCAAATCTTGTGACAACGCTTCTCCTCCGCAAAGCATGCTCATTTCTGGGCGCGGCATCCATCCTGCATTCAGGGCCATGGACCAGGTCACCGGAGTTGCCTGGGCGAAAGTGAATTGTGGTTTTGACAGTGTGTCAGACAGTGCCATTGCATCGCGTTGGGTATCAATTGAAGCGATGTAGATACTGCCACCATGCACCACGGTCAGCAGCAATTCCAGCACTGAGATATCAAAGGAGAATGTCGTCAATGCCAGCATATGGTCACGCGGGCTGATTGATAACAGTTTGCCAAATCCGCATAGGCAGGCAGCCAGGTTATCATGTTGAACTTGTACTGATTTTGGCAATCCTGTAGAGCCAGAAGTAAACATCACATAAGCCGGATGATCTCCCAATACAGGAATATCCCTATTTTTTGTCCGTTGAGTTTGAGCGACCTTATCTAAGATAGTCTCCATAGGGATGAATGTTGACGCCTTAAGCCCTGCCGGGACCGTATTATCGGCTACCAAAATACTTTCCGGCAGACTGGTAAGAATATCGTTCAGGCGTTTTTCCGGCATCATGGTATTTAAAGGGATATATACCGCCCCAATTCGCCAAATGGCCTGCATGGTGACAAACCATGCAATCCCCCGCTGCGCCGCAATAGCAACATTGCTACCCATTTTGACCCCGTGGAGACGCAAAACTTCTGTCGCATTATCAATGCGTTGGTTCAGTTCACCAAATGTTAACGTTTCATGGGGATCAGCAACAGCGACCTCATTGGGTATGCTTTTTGCCAACTCAACCAACCGAACAGGAACGTTCTTAAACCATGGTTCTAGCTCTGCTGTCATGTGTCTGATATTACGATTAAATTCAGTTTCAACAGCCGGAGAATTTTTTTGCCCAGTAGTAAATGCTGTGTGTAATATTGCCTTGTGTGTATAAGTATTCATAATGATGCTCTCATTCTGAGCCTCATTAGTTTCATCACTTTTCATGATGAATAGAGGCATCAATGCTGGTAGTCGTTATCTTCCAATTTTTGTCTGCATTCAGTATTTTCAAATACCTTATGCTGACGCTAACTGGATCATAAAAATAAATTGCAAAAATTTATTGCGAATTTAATAAATATATTAATTAGTATTAATTTGTAATATTTTATTAATTAAATAATCAGCTTATATAAAACTAATTATTATTTGGAAGGCAGAGTGTATTACGCCTATACAATCTGCAGCCAATTTTAACTAACAAATTGATATTATTGTAATTTACATCATAAAACAGTTATCCAACCCTGCATGAAAACGACTATCAGCAGCATGAATAACTATTTGTAGTAATATCTATTATTTTGAATTTTAATTTCAATAATTTTATTTATAAGCGCGTTACAAAAAACGCAAAGCATGTAAATAAAAATAAATTACATGGACAAATGAAAACATTATTCAAATAATGCCATCAAAAAAACAGTACCACTTGTTAAAAAAAGCCGACAGAAAAACGCCAACAGTGATTTATTAAATAATTTTATCATAGGAATGTTTGTGTGGATTATATTTATCTGACTTTTCTATGGTGACTACTTCAGACAAATCCCCTAATAATAATGCGCTTTTATTGGGTCGAGAATATATACAAACTTTAAATGCGCGAAAATGAAAAATAGCGCAAAAGGCCGTTCATTGTGATTGTCATCACACTAATATAAATAAATTGTCTTCAAAAAAAGCGCTAAATCACTCAAAATTATCGACTTTGCGAAATTATATCTATATGTTAGCGATACCTCACAGTCATAAAAGGTTGTTTTCAGCTAATATTAGCTTCGATATAGAAAATAAATAGCTAAAATTTTTCGTTTAACGCCATCACTGCTTGATGGTGGTGATTCGCTCATACAAAAGTCACGTGGAGACAAAAAATATGTTAAGTATTTTCAAGCCGACGCCTCATAAGGCCCGGTTGCCCGCGCAGGAAATAGATCCACTCTATCGTCGCTTGCGCTGGCAAATTTTTATAGGGATCTTCTTTGGATACGCAGCTTACTATCTGGTAAGGAAAAACTTTGCACTCGCCATACCTGCCTTGATCGAACAAGGCTTTTCTAAGGGGGATCTTGGCTTTGCATTGTCAGGTATATCAATTGCATACGGCTTCTCAAAATTCATCATGGGTTCCGTTTCCGACCGCTCGAATCCACGTGTCTTCTTGCCGGCGGGTTTGATACTGGCGGCGGCAGTGATGTTATTTATGGGCTTTGTACCATGGGCAACGTCCAGCATTGCTATCATGTTTTCTCTGCTGTTCCTCTGTGGCTGGTTCCAGGGGATGGGGTGGCCGCCTTGTGGACGTACTATGGTTCACTGGTGGTCACAGAAAGAGCGTGGTGGCATTGTTTCTGTCTGGAACTGTGCGCATAACGTTGGCGGAGGCATTCCCCCCTTACTGTTCATGTTGGGGATGGCCTGGTTCAATGACTGGAAGGCGGCATTTTATATGCCCGCCTTTGCCGCTATCATCGTGGCATTCATCGTTCTCGCTTTAATGCGCGATACACCACAATCTTGTGGCTTACCGCCAATCGAAGAGTATAAAAACGACTACCCAGCCGATTACACCGAAAACAATGAAAAGGAACTGACTGCAAAAGAAATTTTCATGCGGTACGTTTTGCCGAATAAATTGCTGTGGATGATCGCCGTTGCCAACGTCTTCGTCTATTTACTGCGCTACGGTATTCTTGACTGGTCACCCACTTACCTGAAAGAAGTGAAAGACTTTACCATGGATAAGTCTTCCTGGGCTTACTTCCTGTATGAGTACGCGGGGATCCCGGGTACGCTACTGTGTGGTTGGATGTCGGATAAGGTATTTAAAGGCAACCGTGGTGCCACCGGTGTATTCTTTATGACACTGGTCACCATCGCTACTATCGTATTCTGGCTGAACCCAGAAGGTAACCCTGATATCGATATGCTCTGTATGCTGGTTATCGGCTTCCTGATTTACGGTCCGGTGATGCTAATCGGCCTGCATGCCCTTGAACTGGCACCGAAAAAAGCAGCAGGAACAGCCGCAGGTTTTACTGGTTTGTTTGGCTATCTGGGCGGTTCGGTTGCGGCCAGTATCATCGTCGGTTATACCGTTGACTATTTCGGTTGGGACGGCGGCTTTATGGTCATGATCGGCGGTTGTATCCTCTCGGTTATTCTGCTGGTGCTTGTGATGTTAAGTGAACACAAACATAAGCAGGAAATTGCCCGTCAAGGTCAATAAAACACAACTGAAAGACGCCAATTAATCACCTTATCAATCGCAGTACAACGCGTTGTACTGCGATTTCATGGATGAATAAGTCTGTTTACTCTGCTCTGTTAAATAGACTGCTTGCTTTTACCTTATAGATATATTCCTCATATCCACACTTTATTAGCACCTTTTTGATTTTGAAAACACCTTTAATTGATGATAATAAAGGCTGAATATTTACACCCACATAAAGTAATATTAAATAATGCTTACCTTATCATTACCCACTTATACCAATCCAATTTCAAGATGCGTGTTATATTTCCCCGCGCCGCAGGGAAATATAAGGCCTCGCGTCGTCTTGCGGATTGCAACTTGAAGTTTATCGAGTATAAACAGAATCCGGAGAAAAATTTTCATGTCATAAAACTGTGACATACTGCTGATAACATTAATATTCAGGATTGTGTTATGTCATCATCTTATATAAAAATCGACTTGAATGATCACCTATTTTTCTGGCTGCTGACGAAAAATCAGTAAAACGGTAAGTAACATCAACTTTTATCTAAGATTTTTATTAGAATAAATGGAGAATCTCAATGCAGACCCCTATGAAGGCAATTATGGCCGGTATTTTGTTAGCATCATCCATGTCAGGTATTGCACATGCAGCCGATAAGATTGTTATCGCCCATCGTGGCGCGAGTGGTTATTTGCCTGAACACACATTACCCGCCAAAGCAATGGCGTATGCACAAGGCGCGGATTATCTTGAGCAAGATCTGGTCATGACCAAAGATGACCAGCTCATTGTTCTGCACGATCACTACCTTGATCGCGTAACGGATGTCGCAGAACGTTTTCCAAACCGCGCCCGTGCTGACGGCCGCTATTATGCCATTGACTTTACCCTGCCAGAAATTAAGTCACTAAAATTTACGGAAGGTTTTGATATCAAGGATGGTAAAAAAGCCCAAAGCTATCCCGGACGTTTCCCGATGGGTAAATCAGATTTCCACATTCATACCTTTCAGGAAGAGCTGGAATTTATTCAAGGCCTGAATAAATCCACGGGCAAAGACATTGGTATTTATCCTGAAATCAAAGCACCGTGGTTCCATCGCCAGGAAGGCAAAGATATCACCAGCAAAGTGCTGGAAGTTCTGAAACAATATGGCTACACCAAAAAGAGCGATAAAGTTTACCTGCAATGTTTTGATGCCAATGAACTCAAACGCATCAAAAATGAACTAGAGCCGAAACTGGGGATGGATCTGAAACTGATCCAGCTTATCGCTTACACCGACTGGAACGAAACTTACGAACAGAAATCAGATGGTACATGGCAGAATTATAGCTATGACTGGATGTTTAAACCTGGTGCGATGAAAGAAGTCGCAAAATATGCTGATGGAATTGGCCCTGATTACCATATGCTTATCGCCAGTGACTCTACGCCGAACCACATTAAATTAACGGGCATGGTAACAGAGGCTCACGCCAGCCATCTGGCGGTACATCCCTATACTATCCGTATCGATCAATTGCCAAAATATGCCACCAGCGGCAACCAATTGTTTGATATCGTTTTCGACAAGGCCAATGTCGATGGGGCATTCACAGATTTCCCTGATTTGGCAGTGACGTTCCTGAGAAAACACCACGAGCATAAATAATCAGTGCGAATAGCGTAGAAAAACGGGGCAGTCCAAGACTGCCCCATCGTGACTTATTGCATTAACGATATAACATCGTTATCACGAGATCCCAACAGGAAAAGCGATAACCTCACTAATCCGTTCAGCACCCAATGCCAGCATAATCAAACGGTCAACCCCTAATGCTACACCTGCACATTCAGGCATGCCGTGGGCAAGGGCAGCAAGCAGATATTCATCAATCGGCTGAACCGGCAATCCCATTGTTTCACGCTTACGGTTATCCTGTTCGAAACGAAGACGTTGCTCATTGCTGTCGGTCAACTCACGAAACCCATTCGCCAGCTCCATGCCTTTGAAATAGACTTCAAAACGCTCCGCAACACGGTGATCTTCCTTGCTGATTTCTGCCAATGCTGCCTGAGATGCCGGGAAGTGATAGATAAACGTCGGTTTCTCAATGCCGATCTGAGTCTCTATTCCCATGACAAAAAGTAGCTGTAATAAAGTATCCCGGTCTTCTTCCTGATCAGCGATATTACTGAGATCAAGTTTTGCCGCTACTTCACGCAATTTTTCTTTGCTTGCGGTAAGGGGATCAATATCCAGATATCGCATGAAAGCCTGTTGGTAAGACAACGATTCAGCACTTTCACAATCCAGGATCTGTTGCAACAGGTCATCCACTTCATTCATCAAACGATACATGTCGTAATGTGGACGATACCATTCCAGCATGGTGAACTCTGGATTATGATGACGACCCGCTTCCTCATTACGGAAACTTTTCCCCATCTGATAAATGGAACCACTGCCAGCGGCCAACAGACGCTTCATGTGGTATTCAGGGCTGGTCATCAGGTACAGAGTCAAGCCATCTGCCGCTCCCGGCCCAACGAACTGTGTCTGGAAAGGAACCAGATGAACGTCGGTGACAGTCGCCTGACTCATGGCAGGTGTTTCAACTTCCAACACCCCACGATCTGCGAAAAAGCGCCGTATTTCTGCTAAGATCTCCGCCTTTTTCAATAAATTGGCGATAGGGGCACTTGGCTGCCAATTCGCGGTTTCGTTCATATTTCTATGACTCCAAAATAAAACAAAACGCGCAGTTTACCTTCATCAAGCCAACCAGACAATTCATTGCCCTCAATTTCTTTATGCCTTTACTCTTTATACACTTAATTTTTTAATTTTCGACCTTATTAACTCTATTCGTTATCCCTTTATTTATGAATAAAAAAAATTAATTAAAATTATTTTTTCTCTACTCATAATAGCTAAATTGATATCCTAATCTTAATAAGATGCCATCAATAAAAAAGCGGAAATGATATAAATTCACAATAACAACTTCTTGTTATCCAAATTAATTAATTTCATTATTTATTTTTATATACCAATCCAACTTCAAGATGCGTGTTATATTTCTCCGCGCAGCGGGGAAATATAAGGCCTCGCGTCGTTTTGCGGATTGCAACTTGAAATTTATCGAGTATATAAACCACACTGATGAAGTTATTCACATGCAACATTTGAATAAGTAAAAACATGCGTTAGATCACGTTTTACAGGTGAAATCCCACAAAACCCGCATCCATATCAAATTTACCCCTTACGTTGTTCGCTATAATTAAACCATATAAAAAGTGATAGATTGACTCCCACTTGAACAATGGAGAAGAGCGGTGAAAACCTTCAATGTCGACCTTGCGATTATCGGAGCCGGTGGAGCAGGGCTACGAGCCGCCATCGCTGCTGCTGAAGCCAATCCTCAACTCAAAATTGCCTTGCTCTCAAAAGTTTATCCTATGCGTAGCCATACGGTGGCCGCAGAAGGCGGATCGGCCGCAGTCACTCAGGCGCACGATTCCTATGATTTTCACTTCCATGACACGGTATCCGGTGGTGATTGGCTGTGTGAACAAGATGTGGTTGAGTATTTCGTCAAACAGTGTCCAACAGAAATGATCCAACTGGAACAATGGGGCTGCCCGTGGAGCCGCAAGGAGGATGGCTCTGTCAACGTGCGTCGTTTCGGGGGCATGAAAATTGAACGCACATGGTTTGCCGCCGATAAGACCGGTTTCCATATGCTCCATACACTGTTCCAGACGTCACTCAAATACCCGCAAATCCAGCGCTTTGATGAGCATTTTGTCCTCGATATTTTGGTGGATGAAGGGCAGGCTCGCGGATTGGTTGCACTGAATATGATGGAAGGAACAAAAGTTCAGCTCCGCGCTAATGCCGTTATTATGGCGACTGGCGGTGCCGGACGTGTATACCGTTATAACACCAATGGCGGCATTGTGACGGGTGATGGGATGGGAATGGCGTTCCGTCACGGTATCCCATTGCGTGATATGGAATTTGTGCAATATCACCCAACCGGCCTGCCTGGTTCCGGTATTTTGATGACCGAAGGCTGCCGTGGTGAAGGCGGAATTCTGGTGAACAAGGAGGGTTATCGTTATCTACAGGATTATGGCCTGGGACCAGAAACGCCGCTTGGACATCCTGAAAACAAATATATGGAACTCGGCCCGCGTGACAAAGTGTCCCAAGCGTTCTGGCATGAGTGGCGGGCAGGTCGTACCATCGCTACGCCGCGTGGCGATGTCGTACATCTGGATTTGCGTCATTTAGGTGAGAAAAAGCTGCTCGAGCGTCTGCCATTTATCTGTGAGCTGGCAAAAGCCTATGTCGGTGTTGATCCGGTCAAAGAACCAATCCCTGTTCGTCCAACCGCACATTACACTATGGGCGGAATCGAAACGAATCAACAGGGTGAAACTCGCATCAAAGGATTGTTCGCTATCGGTGAATGCTCTTCTGTTGGCCTGCATGGTGCAAACCGCCTCGGCTCTAACTCGCTGGCTGAATTAGTTGTCTTTGGCCGCCTGGCCGGTGAAGAAGCAGTCAAACATATCCAACAAGTGAAACCCGCCAATAGTAGCGTATTGGATGCTCAATCTCGTGATGTTGAAGATAAACTCAATAACTTGCTGAATCAGAAAGGCGGCGAAAACTGGGCGAAAATCCGCGATGAACTGGGCACTTCCATGGAAGAAGGCTGCGGAATTTATCGTACACCAGAGTTAATGCAGAAAACCATCGACAAAATTGCCGAACTGAAAGAACGCTTCAAACATATCGGAATTAGCGACCGTTCCAGTGTATTCAATACCGATCTGCTCTACACCATCGAATTAGGTTTTGGTTTGGATGTCGCTGAATGTATGGCGCATTCCGCCATGAATCGCAAAGAATCCCGTGGTGCCCATCAACGCCTTGATGAAGGCTGTACCGAGCGTGATGATGAGAACTTCCTGAAACATACACTGGCATTCTATAACCCAGAGGGTGCCCCACGTCTGGAATACAGTGATGTGAAGATCACCAAATCTCAACCAGCGAAACGTGTCTACGGGGGCGAAGCGGCTGCACAAGAGAAAAAACAGAAGGAGCAAGCGAATGGCTGAGATGAACAATCTGAAAATGGAAGTCATGCGCTATAACCCGGAAATTGACAGTGAACCCCATTTCGTCACTTATGAAGTGCCTTACGATGAACAAACTTCACTCCTGGATGCATTGGGGTATATCAAGGACAATCTGGCGCCGGACCTCTCTTACCGCTGGTCCTGCCGCATGGCAATCTGTGGTTCCTGCGGCATGATGGTAAACCGTGTCCCCAAACTGGCCTGTAAAACGTTCCTGCGCGATTATGCTCAAGGCATGAAAATCGAAGCACTGGGTAATTTCCCAATCGAGCGGGATTTAGTTGTGGATATGACTCACTTTATTGAGAGCCTGGAAGCTATCAAGCCTTATATCATTGGCAATGATCGTAAACCCGCCGATGGCCCAAATGTACAGACACCTGCCCAGATGGCGAAATATCATCAGTTTTCCGGTTGTATCAATTGTGGCCTGTGCTATGCCGCCTGTCCTCAATTTGGTTTGAATCCTGAGTTCATTGGGCCTGCCGCTGTCACGCTGGCACACCGCTATAACCTTGATAGCCGCGATCACGGCAAGAAAGAACGCATTCCTCAAATCAACAGCGATAATGGCGTCTGGTCTTGTACTTTTGTCGGTTACTGCTCTGAAGTGTGTCCGAAGCATGTTGATCCTGCCGGTGCGATCCAACAGAGCAAGGCAGAAAGTGCTAAAGATTTCCTTATCTCTATGCTGAAACCACAATAAGGAAGGAGAGTGTAATGACGACAAAACGTAAGCCTTATGTGCGGGGTATGGAATCCAATTGGTGGCGTAAACTGGGTTTTTATCGCTTCTATATGTTACGTGAAGGGACAGCCATCCCCACTGTTTGGTTCAGTGTTCTGATACTTTACGGCCTGTTTGCCCTGAAAGATGGCCCTGAAAGCTGGGCGGGGTTTGTCTCTTTTCTGCAAAATCCATGGGTGCTGCTGATTAATATCATCACCCTGCTGGCTACATTACTGCATACCAAAACCTGGTTTGAGCTGGCTCCCAAGGCACTCAATATCATCGTTAAGAATGAGAAAATGCCACCAGAGCCAATTATTAAGTTGCTATGGGCAATCACGATTATTGCTACCGTCGTGATCCTCGGCGTGGCCCTGTTTTTCTGACCCCAAGGAGGATCTGATGAATCAAGTACCTAAACGTTCCGATGAACCGATTTTCTGGGGGTTGTTTGGTGCCGGTGGTATGTGGAGCGCGATTGTTGGGCCTGCAATTATTCTGCTGCTGGGTATCTTGCTGCCACTGGGATTGGCACCAGAAGCGCTTTCTTATGAACGCATCCTGACATTTTGCCAGAGTTTTATCGGTCGTATCTTTTTGCTGCTGATGATTAGCCTGCCTTTATGGTGTGGTTTGCACCGTCTGCATCATGGTATGCACGATCTGCAAATCCCTGTACCCGCCAGTAAGTGGGTGTTTTATGGTGCAGCCGCGATTTTAACTGTTATCGCTTTAATTGGGATTTTTATGCTGTAATTGCGCTAATTCTGGCAAGCTATCCTGAAATAAGTCTGCGGATAAACCGCAGACTTATTACGAAAGGTATTTGCAACCTTTAAGATATGTTGATTAGAACTTATAAGAAATTGTCGCTTTATAGGTGCGGCCTTTCTCTTCTTGTCCTTGTGTTGTACCCAAGTAGTAAGAATGCTCTCTGTAGCGTTTATCGAACATATTATCGATACCAAACAAGAGTTCAGTATTTTTAAATGCTCCTGTTTTTGGCGCCCAAGAGATATACATATTGCTTACGCCATATCCCTGTTTATGTACATCAACAATAATGGCTTCTTTCTTATCATTTGTGTCTTTACCTTTTGAGTTCTTTGACAGAACAAAGCGGGTATTCCAGCCGAGTTCAATATCGGTTTTATCAAACAGGTAACTACCACCTACTGTGATAGAGTCTCCCACTGATGGTCCAAACTCTAATCCTTTGGTAAAGGCTTTATCGAACAGCCCATTACCTTCAATAATCTTGTTATTGACTTTGGCATAAGTGGCTTTTAAAGACAAATTATCCAGTTTATAGTCAGTCGCTAATTCAAACCCTTGCAGTCTGGCTTTCGGGATATTATGCAGCTCATTCTTGGCTAAGGTTGTAGACAGGTTTTTAAAGTTTGTTTGGAACACTTTACCTAATACAACTAGCGAGTCATTGTCAGCAAAAACACCAGGATAAGTACCTGCCACACCCGTTTCCAGGTTATAACCCGTTGTGGCTTTCAGGTTATTACTGTGGTTGCTTAATCCCCTACCCAGTTCTTTACCTAATGGCCCCCTAAATAGTTCGGTATAGTTGGCAAATAATGTTGTGGACGCCCCAAGCTCGTATTTTAATCCGAGTGCTTTTGAGAAATGAGCATAAGTCCTGTCAAAAGATTCATTATTATTAATAGTGTGATATTTGTAGTGATCCCATCTAACACCCGGTATGATGTGGAAATCAGCTAATTGAATATCATCCTCTAAATAAACAGATGATGCATTTCCTCTTTCTGTTTCTTTTTTATATGCATTCTCTTTTACATCCGTATATCCCATCCTGGTATCAAAATATTCATACCCATAAGTTAAAGCATGAGCTAACTTTTGGGTATCAAAACTAGAAATATTACGAACTTTAATACCTTGGGTCTTAACAAAACTATCGAATCCTTTCCCGTTTCCGCTTACAGACTTCATATGGGTAGAGGTTTGTTTAGTATGATAAGCGGTTAGTTTTAAATCAATCAGGTCATTATCTACTGGCACATATCCATAAATGATACTGTGGGTATCACGATCAATAGCGTACTTCGCTTTATTGCCGTTATTTACTTTAGGGCTGACATCATTACCAAAATTTAACCTATGATTGGTTACCGCATCATTTTTATAATGTTCTTTCGATACATTAATATACTGCTCATCTGTCAGATTAAATTTCGCTTTTAATAAATAATCGTATAATTTTCCATCTGTTGGGATTGGATCTCGCCCGCTATTATCCCTGCCAGATTTAGAGTCGTGCATATTACGATGGGTAAAATAACCTAATAAATCAGCAGCTCCCAATCTGCCATAAGTCGCTAAGGATTGTTGGAATTCAGAGCCATTGCTTGAGTAGTTTAATTTTCCTTTAGCGCCAAAGAGTTGGCCTGGCGCTAACAGATCACCGGCATCAACAGTCTCAAATTTTAATGCACCACTAATAGCACCGATATCGTGGGTAATACTGTTACTGCCGACCTTGATATCAACTTGCTTCAACATCTCAGGATCGATGCCGTAATTGCCTGAATGGTGGAAGTGATATCCTTCTTGCCTTGCGCCATCAATCGTCACGTTGATAAATTGATCATCCATGCCACGGATTTTAAAGCGTTGCCCTAAAGCGCTGGGATGACCGGCTTGTACGCCCGGTACATTCTTTAAAATTTCACCGACACTTTGTGCTTGTTTAACTCTGATTTCATTACGGCTGACTTTTCTATCTTCTGGTGCATCTTGAGCATTGTTATCCGCAATAACAACCAATGTATCGCTAGTATTAGTCGATTTCTTAGCCGTATTTTCAGCATTTGCAAATGCATTGGTAGAGATAGCGACTGTCAGCATAGAGGCAGACATCAAAGGAACACATAGGCCACTTTTCGCCAGGCCGGCGTAAATTTTGGTAATTTTAGACATTTATTTTCAATCACAAATACTATTGAGAAGGATTATTATTTACATTTCTAAGAGAAATGTAAATAACTTTAAAGACGAGTATGGAACATGGCTGGATGAAAAGGGCAGGATCAACAGATCCTGCCGCCTTAAGTAATATTACCCCACATTAATTACTACCCTATGTGAGCCAAAACACCTTCTGCATCCTGATAATCCCCTGCTTGGGCACAGAATGTAATTTTTCCTGAACGATGAGCATTGATTTGCACTTCCATTTTCATGGACTCCATCACTGCAATCACATCACCTTCGCTGACTTGCTCACCTTCTTTCACCATCCAGCAATGCAGGATACCGGAAATAGGTGCTTTTACCTGACGAGGATCTTCCGGCAGTTTTTCCTTTATGACAGACGGCGAAAATTGCTGTTCACCCACAGGGGCTAAATGGGCCAATAAATCCAATGGCAATCCCAATTCATGCCTGCGGCCATCAATCTCAATAAAAGTGCGGGTAATATTTTTATCTTCACGCGGAAACTGACGTAATGAAGCCCCTAGTTCATTCACAAAATCTGTTTCAATCCAGCGGGTATGGACATTGAATTTATCACCAGAAATAAAATCAGGATGCTCCATTACCGCTTGATGGAAAGGCAAAACGGAGGCTACGCCACGGATCTTAAATTCTTTCAATGCCCGACGTGCCCGAACAATGGCCTGTTCTCGGGTCGCCCCTACGACAATTAATTTTGCCATCAGTGAATCAAAGGTTGCCGGAATTGTAGAGCCATTAATCACACCAGAGTCCAAACGAATACCAGGGCCAGCAGGCGGGATAAATTCAGTGATTGTGCCTGATGTCGGTAGGAAACCTTTCGCCGCATCTTCCGCATTAATACGAAATTCAAACGAATGCCCTCTTGGGATCGGCGTTTCCTGCATGCTTAATGGATAACCTTCCGCTACCCGCAACTGCTCGATAACCAGATCAATGCCTGTTGTCTCTTCTGTCACAGGATGCTCTACTTGTAAGCGAGTATTTACTTCCAAGAAAGAAAGCATTCCCTCTGCACTGAGTAAAAATTCTACCGTGCCAGCCCCTACATAATTGGCTTCGGCACAAATGGCTTTTGCTGACTGGTGAATACGTTCTCTTTGTTCCTGAGTTAAAAATGGTGCGGGCGCTTCTTCCACTAACTTTTGGTTACGACGTTGCAAAGAGCAGTCACGGGTGCCAAGTACCACAATATTACCCTGTTTATCCGCAATAATCTGTGCTTCGATATGGCGGGGTTTATCCAAAAATTGCTCTATAAAACATTCGCCACGGCCAAATGCCGCTGTCGCTTCACGTACCGCTGAATGGTAAAGTTCTGCCACTTCATCCATACGCCAGGCAACTTTCAAACCTCGTCCACCACCACCAAAAGCCGCTTTGATGGCAATCGGCAAGCCATGCTGCTCCGCAAAAGCAACAACTTCCTGTACATTTTTGACTGGCTCGGATGTCCCGACAACCAACGGCGCTCCCACTTTCTGCGCTATCTTACGCGCCTTAACCTTGTCTCCCAACGCATCAATCGTTTCAGGGTGAGGGCCAATCCAAATTAAGCCAGCCTCAATCACTGCCCGGGCAAATTCCGCTCGCTCAGACAAAAAACCGTAACCCGGATGCACCATAGTTGCTCCAGATCTCTTCGCTACTTCCAGCAAATGAGGAATATTGAGGTAAGTTTCTGTAGGGCTATTTCCTCCTAAAGCATAAGCCTCATCAGCCAGTTGAACGTGTTGCGCATTGATGTCAGCATCCGCATAGACAGCAACTGCCTGTACGCCATAATCGCGGCAAGCTCGAATGATCCGAACAGCAATTTCACCACGGTTGGCAATCAGCACTTTCTTATTAACTTTCTTATTAACTTTCTTATTAACTTTCTTATTAATCTTGCTATTTACATTGTTCACTGTGGTGTTCATGGCAAATCATTACTCCCTTTAATTTCATGGAATTGGCTAATGGGGTTGAACCGAATTTTGGCATTGACGGGGATCTGGCCGGCAAGATCGAGATGATAATCTGCTACTGAGGCAATAACCGGATATCCTCCGGTCAATGGATGATCCGCCAAAAAGAGTACCGGCTGCCCACTGGCAGGAATTTGTATCGCCCCTGCACAAGTTCCTTCGCTAGGCAATTCTTGTAGCTTTATTCTCGATAGTGAGCACTCACCATTTAATCTCAACCCAATTCGATTAGATTGAGGCGTTACCTGCCAAATCTGCTTGCTCAATAAGTCGATGGATTCTTGCGTAAACCAATCTGTACGAGGGCCAAATAGGATATCCAATACGACGATTTCATCTTTATTTGGCATGTCAAAAGCCGGAGTTTCAGAAACAGATATCGCGGCGCAATGAGATGTTTCACCGACAGCTAATTTATCATTCACTTTCAACGGAGCAGGCCCAATATTAGACAGCGTATCCAATGAATGGCTGGATAAAATAGCTGGGACAGTAAAGCCGCCACGTACCGATAAATAAGACCGCATTCCTGCGACAGGAATACCCAAGAAAATTTCATCACCACCGTTTAAATCAATGGGTTGGTAAGTATTCACATGGAATATTTTACCTGATGATGTTTTTATCTCTATTGGGCAGGCTGCCCCTGTAATCGCCATCAATATCTGTCCATGTGCAAGCGCTTTAAATCCTCCCTGCACGATTTCCAAACAAGCATGATCAGAGGGATTACCCACAATACGGTTTGCGCTGCGCAAAGCACTTTTATCCATTGCACCCGATTCTGCGATCCCCGATTTTGCCTGACCAACCCTCCCCAGATCTTGAAATAAGGTTGGTAATCCCACAGACAAAATTTCCAGATGACAGGAAGCCTCTGGAGTAAGTGCCATGTTACTGTCCGGTGTTTCAGGTAAGCTGATTGTTGCAGGGTGACACCCAGCATCTCGAAAGTTAACACGATAGCCTGGTTGTAATAAGGCCGGAGATGGGCGGGAAAGATCCCACATACGTTCGGTCGTAATACCGATAAGCTGCCATCCTCCGGGGCTTGCCTGTGGATAAATACTGCTGAATTCCCCCGCCAATGCAACGGCACCTGCCGGAATGCGCGTTCTGGGGGTTTTGCGACGAGGTATATTCCATTGCGAGGTATTCGATACCATATAGGCAAATCCAGGGGCAAATCCAGTGAAAGCGACTGTATATTCATTTTCGGTATGTTGCTGAATAACCTCCTGAACGGTACATCCCACTATTTCCGCAACCAGTGCGAGATCATCACCGTTGTAATGCACAGGAATTTCTATGCTTTTTCCCGTTGTATGACTACGCTCTTGCAAATCTCGTCTACTGATTTCTAGCGCCAATTGTTGGAAGGATATTTTTGCCAGCCGAAAACGAACCATCAGCGTTCTCGCTGCCGGAATAATTTCTTCAATCCCCAAAATAGGTGCCATATTCAGTGAATCAAGCAGAGCCAGTGTTTCTGACAATCCACTCAATTCAACCATGATGGTATTGCTATTAACCGGTAAAAAACGCAAGGCTATCTCCCCAGATGATTAACCATATCAATGCGACCCATACTTATGAATGAATAAATGGCCAAATAGTTATTCCCGCCTGCTGCAAAACTGCCTTGACCTGTTTTGCCATCGCTACCGCACCAGGAGTATCACCATGCACACAAATTGAATCCGCCTGAATAGGGGTAAATTTACCATCAATTGATTCAACGCCCCCTTCTGTCACCAATTGCAACATGCGTTGAGCAACGAGATCGGCATCATGCAAAACAGATCCCGTTTCACGACGGGAGACTAATTCCCCTTGTGAGGTATAAGCACGATCAGCAAACGCTTCTGCTATGGTTCTCAATCCGTTTTTCTGAGCTAATTTGAGAATGTTTGATCCCGCCAGACCAACCAACACAAGGTTGGGATCTAACGCCAGAATTCCTTCAATCACAGCAATTGCCTGATATTCGTCATTTGCGATCGTGTTATAAAGTGCACCATGGGGTTTGACATAACTCACTTTAGTACCTGCTGCTGCTGCCAATCCTTGCAAAGCACCAATCTGGTAAATAACATCAGCGGTAAGTTCATGACTGGTTATATCCATTTTACGTCGCCCAAAGCCAACCAAATCGGGATAAGAAACATGGGCACCTATCGCTACATCATTTTTCTGCGCAGATTTCAATGTTTGCAAAATCCCAACCGGATCACCCGCATGAAAACCACAGGCAACGTTAGCACTACTGACGATATCCAATATTTCTTCATCGTTTCCCATGCGCCATTGACCAAAACTTTCACCGAGATCACTATTTAAATCGATCGTTTTTATCATGATGATTTCCCTAAGCTGTGGAACTAAAGAAGCAGATTGTTTGATTAAAATAAATATATTGTTGAACAATAGATAAGATCTGCTGAGGAAATAAGCAAACAAATTTGTATTATCGATCTTCAAAATCCAATAGAGATCACTTTATTAACATTTTTCGTTGACTTTATCGTCAAGATGCACAATTTAGGTGCCATAGACACAATAATATTGCCCTATATTGGTTCGATGGTGGTAACTTGCTGGTTATCGGGGAATATGTGAAGATTCGCTTTCGTATACGCGTTGAAGGTGTTTGTTATCAGCCATAAAATCTAACGGATGACTATGAAAAAAAACCATTCTCCCCAAATTTTGAGCAAAAGAATCGCTGAAACCATCAGAAATAAACTGGTTGCAGGGGAGTTATTACCTGGGCAACGACTATCAGAAGCTGCGTTGAGTGAACAGCTTGAAATTTCACGAAATACATTACGTGAAGTGTTCCGTCTTCTCACGCAAGAAGGGCTGCTGAAACATGAACCTAATCGTGGCGTGTTTGTTGCAACTCCCGATATTGCATCCATTATTGATATCTATCGAGTTCGGCAGTTAATTGAATGTCAGGCACTTGCTCAGGCTTATTCAATGCATCCCGGTATTGCCAAAATGAAACAAGCCGTTGAAGCCGCCCAACAATGTCGCAAACAACAAGATTGGATTGGTGCCGGAACAGAAAATATGCACTTTCATGCCGCGATCGTAGAATTAACTGATAGTGATAGGTTGATCGCTTTTTATCACAATATTTCCGCAGAACTGCGTCTGGCTTTTGGTATTTTGAATAATCCTGAGCTTTTGTATGCACCTTATATCGATAAAAACGCACATATTCTGGAATTACTCAATTCAGGGAAAAATGAACAAGCAGCTAATACAATGAAAGATTACCTGGAGTTATCAGAAAGGGCGATATTAGCCGCTTATACACGTAAAAATAACCAAGTACCATAAAAAATTAAACGCAAAAAAGCCATCCGGTGACGGATGGCTTTTCTGACTAAATGAATGTCTGGCAGTGCCCTACTCTCACATGGGGAGACCCCACACTACCATC
>NZ_JBEBMB010000062.1:0-11245 GCF_040081915.1 Xenorhabdus sp. SGI240 | reverse complement strand
CCAGCCATTGGCGGGTCTTGCGTCAAAATCTGTAAGCCGGGAGGGCTTCCAATGGGATAAACGCTGGTAAAAGTTGGCAGACAATTTGACGTTATCATGCCAGGCTTCTAACCCAAGACTATACCGGTGATGCTGCTCCGGCCACAACGCATCCCAGAAGACATTGGCACCCCATAACCAATTATCGGCGACATAGCGATAGCCGAATCCGACTGCCGTTGTTGTCTGTCCGTGGTGGGTTTTTACCCCGAGCTGGCTGAATGCCGTACCCGAAATCGATTGATAAAAAGGCAGTAACCCATCAAATGCAACGTCTTTTAACGAAAAATGATTGTCGAAAGGGAGTGTGAGGCGGGCATTGCCATATTGGTTCAACCACGATGTCAGTGTTGATGTCACCGCAGACGATAACTGCTGGGCGACCATTGTTTTTGCCGCTTCGTTAGGGGATTGCGACTGAGTCAGTTGCCCCCATTGGGTGATGATTTCGGCCAGGGTGTGCTCATGTTGATCCGGGTTTGGCACTTCCGGCATGGCCTGACCGGGAAAACTGAGTGACAGGCTTAACAAACCAATAATCGAATATTTTACCCTGTTGAACCGACGGGACTGGATTTTTTGCATGTTACCCTTTTCATTAATACTGAAAGGGGTAACATGCAAAAAAAGCGCGTTAAATACTGCACTTAATTCTTTTTCTCATGGTGAAAATTACCTGAATCAGCGGTGAATAGAACCCCCATTAAAGGTATGCTTATAGTACTGACACGGGATAAGAATATCATTTGCTGACAAATGCGGATTCACCTTCCTTAAAAAGCCTGATTCATCGACGAACAGCCCGTTGTAACCCGAATTCTGGATAACCTGAGCTTCGTATATGGTCTTCTCCATTTCTGTCTCAATCCTCCTTCAAAGGGAGAAAATACAATGGGTTAGACTTCTTAATACCATAAAAAATAGTATTCTGTCCGGAATCTTAGGTTGTCATGAGACTACTTGCGATTTAGTTAGCTGCGAATACATTTACACCTGTAAGATTAGCGGTGAAATTCCACAATCTTAAAGCTTCCGATGGATCAATCGCGTATTCACAAACACCGACAAAGGGTTCTTCATAATCTGATGCAAGTCCGGTAATGTCACAATCTTCACAATAAAGTCCCCCCTGTTCATTCAAGGCTGGGCTTGTTGCTGCCCATACCTCAGTTGCAGCCCCTTGTGCCGGAGATTTAAAAGTGGGGTCAATCGGGTTACCATTCCTATCCATCCATCCTTCGTTTGCCATCTCTTCATAAGACAAGTGCCGTTGGAGTGGGGTAAATATTTTACCGGGATGCAAAGAAAATGCTCTGATGTTCTTGTTTTTTCCATACGTATCCAGTTGCAATGCAAAAAGCACATTAGCAGTTTTAGACTGTGCATATGCCACCCACTTGTCATAACCACGGGTAAACTGAATGTCATCCCATCGAATTGGAGAGTTATGATGTCCGGCAGATGAAACACATACTACTCTCCCTCCAGATCGGATATTGTTCCATATGAGATTCACCAGTACATAATGGCCAATATGATTTGTAGCAAACTGCGATTCCCATCCCGGACCAACCCGTTTTTCTGGAGAAGCCATGATGCCAGCATTACAAATCACATAATCAAAGATATATTTATTAGCATTGACATAAGCCGCCAATGTCCTGACAGAATTTATGTTCGAAAGATCAAGTGGAAGAATGGTAATATTAGTTAGCTCACTTAATGCATTAGATGCACTCCTCATATCCCTTGCTCCCACCACCACATGAACACCTGCTTCTAATAGCGCTTTAGTAGCCTCATATCCCAATCCAGAATGCCCGCCTGTGATAAAAGCGGTCTTACCTTTAATATCAATACCTTTAAGTACATCAGAGGCTGTTGATGACGCACTAAATCCTGAATTGATCGGTTTTTGGACTCGCATAAATCCCCCACTATTTTAAGATAACTCGGCTCTAGCATGCGGAGTATAGAACTCCTCCAGTGCAGCGATTTCATCATTACTAAGAGATACATTCATACAACAAGTATTGTCTATAAGTTGCTCTACTGAGGTCACACCAACGATTGGTGAAGCGATTGATGGCTTAGATAACAGCCAAGCTAAAGCTACATGTGCGGGTTTACATTCTTTATTTGCTGCGATCTCATTCAGAACAGAAATTATTTTTTCATCACTCTGCTTTGCTGATTCATATAGCCATGACAATACCTTGTCAGATTGTGTACGAGTAGTATCAGTACTCTTTGCAAGTTTACCTCTGGCCAATGGACTCCATGGCGTAACACCAATCCCTTCGGAAACACAATAAGGAAGCATTTCTCTTTCCTCTTCACGATTGATGAGATTGTAATGATTTTGCATACTAATGAACGGAGCCCATCCGTTCATTCTGGCAACGAATTGCGCTTTGATGAATTGCCAAGTTCTCATTGACGAAGCACCGATATACCGAACTTTACCTGACTGAATCAAGTCATTCAGAGCAAGCATCGTTTCTTCGATCGGCGTGTTATCATCCCATCGATGAATTATATAAAGATCAATATAATCGGTTTGGAGTCTTTTTAGGCTGGCATTAACCTGCGTAAATATTTCCTTACGTGACAACCCTCCCGACAAAGGAGAATCAGTCATTTTCTCATAAACTTTTGTGGCTATGACCACATCATCACGTTTAGCATATTTTTTCAGACAGGTTCCCACGATTTCTTCACTTGAACCAATTGAATAAACATTGGCTGTATCAAAAAAATTTATGCCTAAATCTAACGATTTAGTGATAATTTTCTTACTTTGGGTATAGTCCAGAGTCCATGTGTGAGCCCCTTTAGTTGAGTCTCCGAAGGACATACACCCCAGAGCAAGCCTAGACACAATTAGCCCTGATTTTCCTAAGTGACAATATTGCAAATGTCCCTCCTCAATTATTAAGCTCAGTGAGTCTGGACCACGAAGTTTCTTGTTCATCAAGTGGTATATCGAGACTTGCCAAATACATAGCTGTCATCCAGCAATGCCCTGCGAGATGAGTAGCATCAGCGATTTCACCTTGTGAATAGAATTCATTTAAACTGCGGAATGATGATATTGAAGCTTTGCCGTCAAGAATGCACTCTGTAATATATTTCATCATAGCTTTTCTGCGTGAATCCATCGCCTCATAGTTTCCATTCTCAATATCGTTAATTTCCTGCTCTGTCAGACCAGCCTTAATTGCAAGCGGATAATGAATAATCCGTTCGAACTCGCTGTTAATCAGTTTAGCTACACGCATTACAATGATTTCACGCTCATAGTCATTCAAATATCCTTTCGTCAAAGCACCTCCTAAAGCTAAATGAGGTCCGGCAGAACATTTGGTTAAAAGCAAACCTCGAGTCAAGTTTGAAGGGAACTTCTCATATACACTCAGTTGTTCCTGTGTCATATCCTGAACTTCAGTTAGTTTAACTAACATATTACTCATTACTTTCTCCTTATATAGACTGTTGATTAATCTTTTTGTTGAGAATATTGAAAGCTTCATTTGATGAAATATTACCAATATCAACTAAATCAACGATAAATCCGTCTGGTCTTACAATGATGCAGGCAGAATTAGTTGGTAAAAGATCTTTGATAAGTCCCAAAACTTTTCCACTCAAGTTAACAAGAACTGCACTAGTGATAATTTTCGTGGCCGAATCAAAGTATTTTTCCCACTCTGAATAGATGTAATGCTCACCTGGCCAGAAGAAAATGGTATGCTTAGTGAAGCTTAAATGTGGCGAAAGTGTACTTTTATTCCATTCAAGAGGAATTCGTCTTCCTGACTCAAGTTTCATTATCCCTTCAGACAGCTGTCCATGAGGAATATCAATCTGGGCGATTCGAGGTGATAAAAACCTATCTACGATGCCAGTTTTGGATGCAAACCTGAAGGCAAAATCACGAGCAAATATCGCTGGAAACTTCTTATACAGACTCACATTTGCTAGAAATGTAGATAATTTTGATGTCCGATTAATCCCATTCATTCGTTCAGTGGAATAACTATTCAAGAGAGATGAATCATACTCACTACGTATAACACCAGCCAATTTCCAGCCCAGATTCACAGCATCCTGAAACCCACTATTCATCCCTTGAGCTCCAGAGGGACTCATCACATGAGCCGCATCACCAACAAGAAAAACATTCTGAGATCTGTAAGAAGAAGCAGACCTTACATGAGCATTAAAAATGCCGCAGAAATTCATGTTCCCTAAAATTTTATTGCCGGGAACTCTATCATTGAGCAATTTATTAAAGAATTCTCGATTGATTTCACCTTTGTAATTAGCAGGAACACTAGCACCTATGCGAAATAATCCATCACCAATTGGAGCTAACACCATGTTACCCGTACGATGGAGATAATAACCAACTTCACGACTGGTCGATTCACTTACAAGCTCAGCATCCGTAATAGCAAGTTTAGTTTCCATCTGGAATCCATTATAACCAAATCCAAAACACTCTCTGACTCGGCTTGAATATCCATCAGCACCGATTAACCACTGATATGATTCATAAGATATACGTCCTGCATTATCTTGTAGGGAAACATTAACTACATCATTCTCATTATGTCCATCTATAAATTCACAACCATATTCAATGAATATCCCATTTTCATTGAGTCTATCTTCTAGTATTTTCTCTGTTTTCCACTGAGGTATGGTAATTCCATAACGATAATTAGTGTATTTCAGCTTATCAAATCGAATATTACCAATCATTTTCTTATTGGAATAATAATTCATTTGATCGAAGTAATGCCCAGAATCAATAATTATTTCTGATACTCCTGTCCGTGTTAATATTTCCAGCACGCGAGGCCAGATAATTGTAGCTTTAGAATGAGGAGAATACCGAGAATATTTAGATATAATTTTTGATTTAATACCAAATAAAGAAAGCTCAAGGGCTGTCAGCATTCCTACCGGACCTCCCCCAACAATCAATACTGGATTATCACTCCTGGAAACTTTCATATGCTTGGTTCCGTTTCTTGCTTGTATAATAAAGAATTAACACTAGTATTGAAAAAATTAAGCAAATAAAAGACATAGCAAGCAAAGTTATTGATGTCGAAGTTGTTAATCTGCTTCCTACATTGTTGATAAAATGATTATTCATAATTATTCCTGATGCATTGTTATTTGATATTTTATTATTTAATAAAGTGATAACAGTAGACACTAATGGGATTGAAATTGATTCTCCACCAATCCGGAATGTGTTAAAAGTGCCCGCAGCCAATCCAGATTGATAAACATCGACAGAACTAACTGCAACACCATCAATATACGACAAGGATATTCCGAAAGAACTACCTAATAGGAACATAGCAACACAGTAATGTAATATTCCTTCACTACCAAGGACATAATTCAAATATAATGGGGATACACTTAGAAGAACCAATGTGGCTTTTAATAAACAACCATTATTGAGTGAACTTCTGAACTTGGCAATGATTGGTGGGAATATGAAAGAAGGCAAAGTTGCAACAGTCATAATCACACCGACCTGAAAACTTGTGAAATCAGTAGTAGTCTTAAAATAATACGGAAAATAGAACATTATACTTATATACCCGAAACCAAGAAGCAGTGTTGTTATGCTCATGGATGAAAAAGTCCTATTCTTGAAAATAGTCAAGTCTAAGACGGGATTTTTAGCAGATTTTTCAATTCCATATAAAGCCAGAGCACATATCAGAGATACAATAATTAGGAATGCTACTTTTCTGTTAGTTATTGACCATATAGGCAAGAATGATATAAGTGATACTGTTGAAAGAAGAAAAAGAGTCAGAACCATTCCGCCAAACCAGTCAAATTTCGTATATGCGTATCTAGTTTTATCACTAACATATATTAATGAAATAAAAAGCAATAATAAGATTAATGCAGTAATAACACTGAAAATAGTCCATCCTCTGCTGACATAATTAAACCCAGAAGCCACTAAAGGGCCAGCAATCATACCTACTCCTAAAAAAATACCGAAGATCGAGAATGCTTTTGGCCGTTTCGCCTCATCAATATGTGAAGCCAGTAGTGAAGTGGCAGATGTTGTTACTGCTGCGGCAGCTATACCACAAATTGCTCTGAAAAACAGAATATATGCATAGTTATCGATTATACCACCCAGCAGAAAACCTATGGAGAAGAAAATTAGTCCAAGCAAAAAAATATTTTTTCGCCCTACAAAATCAGAAAGAGAACCTGTAATTGGCAAGAAAGCACCATACATTACCATAAAAATATTAATGAACCACTGTGCTTCCTGATAGGTAAGGGAATAATGTTTCATTAAAGAAATATTTAAAATACTGGAGGATGTAATTGTCAGTGGAATTATAAACATTGATAAACATACTGTCAGTAAAACATGCATATCTATTTTATTGAATTCAATCTTAGTCATATTATTCTCTAAAAATCCTTTAATCGAAAAACTTCTGTGCTAATTAAGGAATCTTTGGTTTGTTCGATAAAACTAAGTGTGTAATTTTTATTCATATGAAGATCAATACTTTCCTGAGACTCCCACCGCTCTATGAGAACATATTTATCTGCGTAGGTATAAAAATCAAAAATATCACAACCTTCTTCCAATAAAGTTACTTCACGAAGAAGAGATAATTTTTCTCCAAAGTACCTGAATACAGATATATTTGGTTTAATGAAAACAACTATATTAATACTCACAATCCACCTCAAATTAAACTAACATTTAACTTACTCACATGAAAGTTCCCTTTTCGGTCTGTATCTAAAATATGAAAGCTACAGTTATCAAGAAAAGAGAGGTTATTATCGATGTGCAGCATATATCGCATAAAAAGAGTAATAACCCCACCATGGGACACCACGAGCACGTTCTCTTCATCTAAATTTGAATTTGCTATCCTTTTCATCTCATTAGTGAATCTGTTCAGACAGTTATCAACACTTTCGCCGCCCTCAGGAGTAAAATTCTTCTCACCTAGCTTATTAACAACGTCTCTCCAACAGAGGGCATCTTTAAATTCTCCGTCAAGAACTCCCAAATGACGTTCTTTTAGATTTTCACGTTTAATCACATTTACCCCAATAACTGAAGATATGATATTAGCCGTCTGTATTGATCTAATGTAACTTGAACAATAAATCAATCTTATACCAAGATGATTCATTTTAGGCGCAATATTTATTACATTTTTTATACCAATCTCACATAAGGGAATATCAGTCTGACCCAACATTCTCCCCCTCAAATTGTAACTGGTAATTCCATGTCTCATTAAATAAATCATGTTTCGTTAACATTATTATTTAAAATTTTATTTATCGATGCTTCAATAGACATATCTGAAGAAATCAGACCGTCTGGTATGCTAAGATTAAACTCTTTTTCTAGTACTACTGAAATTTCCAGCAAAGTTAAAGAGTCTAACTCAAGATCATCATAAATAACATTTTCAGTTATTTTATCAACTGAAACATAATACTTATCTGTAAGGAGAGACTTAATTCTATCAAAAATCATATCTTTCATATCGCATCCATTTAGTTAGTTAGTTAGTTAGTTAGTTAGTTAGTTAGTTAAAAACTATAGATCTAAATACAGAGTTAGGCCATTTAATAACAGCAGCACCCCATGTAATTCCACCACCAAACGCAGTAAGAACAATTTTATTGCCTGGTTTTATTGTATTATTTCTGGCATGGACAGCTAACGTTAGTGGTATTGATGCTGCTGAAGTGTTCCCAAACTCCTCAAGACTCATTAACGCTTGTGTTTCTTTCAAATCAAACAACTGAGTTAAGGTATCTATTATTCTCTTATTTGCTTGATGTGGGACAATATAGTCAATTTCACTTGTATTTGTATTGCTGAGTTCCAATACTTTTTGAACAGAACCTTTCATATATGAAATGGCTTTCAAAAAAACCTCTTTGCCTTCCATTTTGAAGTATGAAGATTTTGAAAACGTATCTTTGCTCACTGAAAGCTTAGACTCACTCCCCCCATTTAAAATGGTAATTAAATTTTCATATTCGCCATCACTTCCTGTATAAGTGGAAAGAATATTTTCTTCATCTCCTTGTTCAAGAATTACAGCTCCCGCTCCATCACCAAATAATGGGTAGGTTGTTCTATCATTTTTGTCGAGAATTGTAGTAAAAACATCTGCACCAATAAGCATCAATCTTTTAGATTTTCCAGATCTTATAAATGATTCTGCCAACTCAAGCCCATACACAAAACCAGTACAAACTGCATTTATATCGAATGCCCTAATTTTTCCCAACCCCAACATTGTCGCAACTTTAGGGGCTGTGGCCGGGCATAATCTGTCAGGAGTTGAAGTAGCAACAATTAGAGTATCAATCTCAATACTATTCTCAATATTCATACTAGATAATGCGGCTTTACCAGCTTTAAAAGCTAAATAACTGGTGTATTCACCTTCAGTTGCATGAAATCTGTTTTTTATTCCTGTTCTCGTCGTTATCCATTCATCATTAGTATCCAGATACTCTGAGATACCTTTGTTTGAAACTTGATGTTTAGGTAGTGATGCACCTAATCCAACAATTTTTACTGCGTTTACTGCCATAACTATAACTACCTCAATGGTTTAGTTGATGTGCTACACAACATCGAACCTGAATATTATTAATACTTGAAACAATGTCAGCACTTCTCCACTTATCGTTTCCTTTATATGTCAAGCAGGTATTCTCTAAAGTTACTTCTAATGTTCCAACCTTTTGGTTATTACATGCATCAGCTTCATTTATCTTTATGCTACGCATCCAAAGATTATTAGAAGCCTCCCTAGTAATACCATCTAACTCATATAGAAGAATTTGACCGATCTGCAAACTTGAAACGAAAGCATCTATATAATCAATATCATCGATTATTTCCCCAAAAGCAGTCTTAATTACTGAGGCTTTGCTTTTGTATTTATTTTCTAAAAAAATATCATTTATTTCATGATTTACATCTTTAAACTCCCAACGACTAAAGATGGAATTCAATAGTCTATCGTTGAATTCTCTCCTTTCTACTTTCAGTTGAACTTGCATATTCCCAACTTTCCCTCGCAAGTAAATTACACCCTCTTCACAATGATTCAGACCAATATTAATTGGAGTATTTATCAGTTTTTCGACAGGAACACGTGATGAACGAATTATCATCGAAGTTATTTTATAGTAAGAGTGGTCAAACTGGTTAAGCAATTTTCCACTTGCATAAGCCGACATTAATATTACATCAATACTACTTAAGTGAGGATTTAGTTTTTTTTTGCTTTTAATAGACCAATCCTCAGGATAAACTAGAGTTAAAGTAGACTTATATTCATTACTAAGTATTTCTTCTTCTTTTATTATATAATCAACTTTTTTATATCCAGAACCAAAAAAACGTGATTCTGATGCTCCTAAATAAGAATCAGCATTGACCAATTTTTTCATGATAGACCTTTATTAAGTACTTTATTACAAGATAAGCTGTGCTACTTCTTTCGATTTATCTCTGAAATAAAAATGATTACCATCAAATGTACTTTTTCTGAATCCTTTATTTGTGTAGTTACTCCAAATCTTCATTTCATTTTCAGAAGCCAAAAAATCATCTCTAGCTGATAGTGCATGTATTTCACAATTAACCTTGGGGTAAGTCATTCTTGCATAGTAAATTAATACTCTAAGATCACGAGTAACTTTATGCTTTACTTTTTTCAATCTGATAGGGTCACTTGAAACCATCTGAGGCAATCCACCTAAAAGTGTGATTTTTTCGAATGCATTATCCTCTGAATTAAATATCTTAGAATTGACCAATAATTCAGGAGGCTTACACGCAGACACAATTAATCTCTGAATATTTAGATGATTACAGCCCAATATCGCCAGTTCGTAGGCAATAATAGCTCCTATACTGTGACCAAAAAAAGTAAGTTTTCCCTCAAATGCTTTAAGCTGATTTTTGAGGTTTTCCAATAATACACTAAAAAAATCTGTAGAGTTTTTTGACACCGAAAACTCGCTGACTGAATAACTCATAGAGATAATTCTAACTTCTTCAGATAGATGTTTTTTTAAAATCTCAAAAGAGCTGGCACTTCCACCTGCGTATGGAAAAAAGACTAATGCATTCTGTTCATTCATGAGAACCCCTATTATAGTTTCTCCTATTATTTTATTAATACTAAAAGGTAATATCTGCTCATTAATCTTTAAAGTATTAACTCCATATAATAAAACAGCCTTAATGCCGTTATGTAGTATAAAAAACAACCCTAAATATTTCCCCGTGCAAATAATGACACTTAACAAACACCCTCGTCAATTAAAACCATATTCATGTTTATTTTATGTTTACTATACTAAAAAATCCATAATTAATATAAAAAATACATTTTAATAAACTAATTATCGCATTGAAAATAAATTCAATCAGTTACATAAACACCAAAAAAAAATTCAAGCAGATAAATATTTTCATCCAAAAGTAGCCACGGGAATGTATGAGTCTCCCGAGGATAACGTACAAATGCACATTATAATAAACCAATATGGGATTACACTTGCCAGATTTAACTTTCAAGTGCAACGCTTCCCCGTAAACCTAGTGCATGCGTCCGACAGCTTAAGTGTAGAATGTTGAAGGCATACCTAAGAAATTATCTCTTTTCATTTCTCAAATTGTGATTAATCTATACCGTTTAAATCTTCAACCCCCGCGCAATATCCATTTTTCTGGCCACCAATATCGCCGCCTCCAGCTCACTGCACTGGTGCTCGCGCATTAACGCCCGCCGTTCGGCCTTTTCTTCTTTTTCCGTCATCCCCAGCGCCAGATACAGGCTCGGCGGCACCACCCGAAACAGCGCTTCGATTTTTTTCGCCAGCACCACACCTTCGGTATAACAGCGCGGGAGTTTACTGGCGGAGAGCAAGACGGCTTTCTGCTCTTCATTCAATTTTTTGAAACGAGCGATTTGCTCCACTTCATCCGGTGGCATGGTCAGGCACAGCCACCATTCCGCCATATTCAGCATTTTCTCAGCGGTATCCGGGTAGGCGGCGAGGTTTTGCGTGGCGAGCCACAGCCAGGCGCCCAGTTTACGCCACATTTTCACGACCTTGGTCATATAGGGGGAGAGCA
>NZ_JBEBMB010000061.1:0-50212 GCF_040081915.1 Xenorhabdus sp. SGI240 | reverse complement strand
TCCAGAATTCGGGTTAAATTAGATAGCCCAATTTCCGGCATAAAATACCACTAAGACAATGGCAAGTATCACCGTACCAGTATTCAGCTGACGCCATTCCCCCGCAAAGATACGCCCAACCACTAATGCACTGAAACCCAGCATAATGCCGGTGACGATGTTACAAGTCAGCACGATAAATACAGCACACAGTAAACCTGACATTGCATCCACAAAATCATCAAAGTTTAGTTTTCGCACATTACTCAGCATCAGTAATCCGACATACATCAAGGCAGGAGCCGTAGCATAGCCGGGAACTAAATACGACAGCGGAGACAGGAATAAAATCAACAGGAATAAAATACCGACAACAGAAGCTGTTAAACCTGTTTTACCACCCGCAGCGGTTCCTGCGGCAGACTCAATATAAACCGCAGCGGGAGAAGAACCGATAACCCCAGCAAAAATACTACTGACCGAATCGGCGGTCAGTGCCTTGCCGCCATTGATAATCTGGCCTCTCTTATCCAATAAATTGGCTTGCCCCGCCACCGCACGGATCGTACCCGTCGCATCAAATACGGCTGTCATGACCAGCGCCAGAACACTGGGTAAGACAATAGGCTGTAAAGCGCCCATGACATCCATACTGAACATCAGGGACAAGCCATCTTCCCCCAAGGTAGGAAATTTAAAGAATCCTTGATATTTAACGGCTGGATCAAAAATCAAGCCAATAATAGAAATCGCAATAATGATCAGCAAGATACCGCCAGGCACCTTCTTCCGTTCCAGACCGATAATTCCCGCCAGCCCCAATAACGTCATCACCACGGGAAATGACGTCAATGAACCAAAGGACACAGGCAAGCCAGCGTTTGGATTCTTCACCACCAGACCCACGCCATTGGCGGCAATCAACAATAAAAACAACCCGATGCCAATACCCGTTCCATGTGCAATACCCATTGGCATATTGCGCAAAATCCACGCTCGCACACCGGTTACTGAAATTAACGTAAACAAACATCCCATCAGGAAAACCGCACCCAATGCCACCGGAATGCTGACCTGTTGCCCTAATACCAGGCTGAACGCGGTAAATGTAGTCAACGAGATTGCACAACCAATCGCCATTGGCAGATTAACCCACAATCCCATCAATAACGAACCGATACCGGTCACCAGACAAACAGAAATAAACACGGCGGTATGAGGAAATCCGGCTTGCCCAAGCATCCCTGGAACCACAATAACGGAATAGACCATCGCCAAAAATATCGTTAACCCAGCGAGAACTTCCTGACGTACCGTCGATCCGCGTTCAGTAATCTTAAAATACCTATCGAGTTTGCATTGAGTTGGAGCCTGCATACCAGACATGTTTTTCCCCTGCTTCTGTTAAATATATCGCTTTAAAAGCCCTCTCCCTATTTCTTCACCTCTTCAAACGAAAACGATTACGTCACAAGATAATAAAAATCAGTGCAGCATTCATTGGTTCAACCATTCGTTCGCGCAATCGTTTGGCTTTTTGGGTAAAGAAAAAGTGAGAAAATTTGAAGCCGACGATTATCCAGTGAATCAGGGATAAGAATCAAGCGATAATCACATCGACGATGATAAAACTCATGCTCTGTAAGATACATTTTTATGCGGCCTTTAGGCCTGACCTTGTGTAAAATCCCCTCAATTCGACTTTTAACGGGTTCATTAGGATTTCTGTAAGAATTAAGGAGATAAACCATGACAACTTATGCTCTGGTAGGTGATATCGGCGGTACAAATGCACGCCTGGCATTATGTGATGTAGATACCGGGCAATTGAGCGCGGTCGAATTCTATCCCTGTGCGCATTATGCATCGCTTGAAATTGTTATCCGCCAATATTTGAAACAACAGAACTGTGAAGTCAAATATGGCAGTATCGCTATTGCCTGTCCGGTGACGGACGATGTAATCAGCATGACCAACCACAGTTGGCGTTTTTCTGTTAGCCAAATGAAAGCCTCTTTGGAGTGGGAACGTTTTGAGGTGATTAACGATTTTACTGCCGTTTCCCTCGCCATTCCGGTTCTGGGAACAGATGATGTGATTCAGATTGGTGGCAAGCAACCTCAGGCGAAACGCCCTATTGCGGTTTATGGTGCGGGAACTGGGTTAGGAGTCGCGCACCTTGTTCATACAGGCAGCCAATGGATGAGCTTACCGGGTGAAGGGGGTCACGTAGAGTTCGCGCCAGATAGTACGGAAGAAGATCATATGTTGAGCGTACTGCGCGAAGAATATGGTCATGTCTCCGCCGAACGAATCCTTTCCGGCCCTGGTTTAGTGAATATTTATCGTTCCCTGATGAAGCTCAACAGCCAAGTCGCCGAGGATCTTACCCCTAGCGATATCTCTGACCGTGCACTGAGTGGAAATTGCCCGATCTGCAAACAGGCATTAGAACTCTTTTGTGCTGCGTTAGGGCGTTTTGGTGGAAATTTAGCGCTGAATATGGGTGCATTTGGCGGTGTTTACATTGCGGGCGGGATCGTTCCTCGTTTCCTTGATTTCTTCCAAAAATCAGGTTTCCGGCAAGGGTTTGAAAACAAAGGCAGATTTACAGACTATTTAAAAGATATTCCTGTGTATCTGATTACTCATGACAAACCGGGGTTATTGGGTGCGGGATATTATATTCGCCAATTGCTGGGTAAAACGATTGGTTAAATAGAACCAAGATATTTATATGTGCTCATGCTATTTATTTGTTTGATTTGCTGGTGTAATTTTGAGCAATATTTAGCATGAGTATTTTATGAGTGAGCTGTTTAATGACTATTCCTCCCGAAGCAGATAAAACGTTGGTGATCATCCAGAAGCGATTAGCGGAATCGCTGGTCGCTGTCTACCTTCATGGTTCGGCTGTGGTTGGTGGTCTTCGCCCTCGCAGCGATGTAGATTTACTCGTGGTTATTGACCAACCGATGACATCTGAGGTTCGGGCATCTCTCGCTGCCGATTTAATGATGGTATCAGGCCGATATCCTTTTGATCCTGATGGGCGTCGCCCTATTGAACTGATTGTTTTCTTACGCGCCGATCTCACCGCATCGCTTTATCCTGCCCGAAGCGAATTTATTTACGGCGAGTGGCTACGCCATGAATATGAGGTGGGAGAAATTCCCAAGTCGGTTTGTGATCCAGAACTTACCTTGGTGTTGGCTCAATCACGGCAGGAAGCAATACCGCTGATCGGCCCGAACACAAGCCGTCTTCTACCCGCTATTCCAAGTCCAGACATTCATAGAGCTATTAAGGATGTCCTGCCGAATTTAATTGAGACGCTACAGGGAGATGAACGCAATGTCCTTCTAACGCTGGCGCGTATGTGGCAGACATTAGTGACGGGAGAGTTTGTCTCTAAGGATGTTGCTGCCGATTGGGCGGCTGCTCGTCTTCCAGCCACACAGGCCGCAGTCTTAGCTGATGCGCGGGAAACCTATTTGAAAGGGCATGAAGAAGATTGGCAAAATCGCCAACAAGAACTTCAGCTTACGGTAAGTTCGCTGCACGATTGTGTGCTAACGAATTTGTGTACATTGGCTCAGGATTAATCTGACAATTACCGAAACAAAACGGACAATTGCCAGATCAAATTTAAACGACTATAGATCGCAAAATCTATGACTGGTTCTGACCAGAATCAAGCCGCTTTTTCAGTCCACTCAGAAAGGAATATCATCATCGAAATCTATTGGCGGCTCATTGCTCTGTGGCATAGGCGACTGCGCTGGGCGAGATGGAGCACCGCCACTGAATTGCTGAGAGGCTTGTGGTTGCTGTGGTTGCCCCCAACCGCCTTGTGCTGGCGCATCCTGTGCTGCGCCACTACGGCTACCCAACATTTGCATAACGCCACCGATAGGATTGACTACAATTTCCGTGGTGTAACGGTCTTGGCCGCTCTGATCCTGCCATTTGCGAGTCTGCAAAGAACCTTCAATATAAACCTGAGAACCTTTGCGCAGGTATTCACCGGCGACTTCTGCCAATTTGCCGAAAAACACGACACGGTGCCATTCGGTCTTCTCTCTCATCTCACCGGTTTGCTTATCGCGCCAGCTCTCAGACGTTGCCAGAGTAATATTGGCAACTGCCCCGCCATTCGGCATATAGCGAACTTCCGGGTCCTGCCCCAAATTACCCACTAAAATAACTTTGTTTACGCCTCTGCTGGCCATTGGAAATACTCCTGATGAAATGAATTTTGCTAAAAACGGATTTCTCTAATTATAAGCAAAGTAGTTTACCATGCGAGGGATAAGTTTAAACAGAGAGCCGTTATATTATACTTTGCGAAGAGCATCGTACTTTACATTGTCATGGTTACAGCACGATTGTCCGTTAAACACTGGATATCCATTCAGCAATGTTTGTGCAATAATAACGCGTTTATGAGTTTTGCACTATCAATAATCTGGGAAGTGGTATATGGATAACATCGAAGTTCGGGGCGCCCGCACCCATAATCTTAAAAATATCAATTTAGTAATTCCCCGTGACAAGCTGATAGTCATTACCGGGCTATCTGGTTCCGGTAAGTCATCTTTGGCTTTCGATACCCTGTATGCAGAGGGGCAACGTCGCTATGTTGAATCCCTCTCTGCATATGCACGCCAGTTTTTATCACTGATGGAAAAACCGGATGTCGATCACATTGAGGGGCTATCTCCGGCTATTTCCATTGAACAAAAATCTACTTCCCATAACCCCCGCTCTACGGTCGGAACGATAACTGAAATTCACGATTATCTTCGTCTGTTATTTGCACGAGTGGGTGAACCACGCTGCCCTGAGCACAATATCACCCTGGCGGCACAAACGATCAGCCAGATGGTCGATAACGTTTTGACACTGCCAGAAGGCCAACGCTTGATGTTACTGGCTCCCGTCGTCAAAGAACGTAAAGGCGAGCATACCAAGCTGCTGGATAATCTCGCGGCACAGGGTTATATCCGTGCCCGTATTGATGGTGAAGTGTGTGACCTCTCCGATCCACCAAAACTCGAATTACAGAAAAAACACACTATTGAAGTCGTCGTCGACCGCTTTAAAGTGCGTGCTGATCTCGCCCAGCGATTAGCGGAATCATTCGAAACTGCATTGGAACTTTCCGGCGGTACTGCCGTCATTGCCAATATGGATGATACACAGGCCGAAGAATTGATCTTCTCCGCCAATTTTGCCTGTCCAACCTGTGGTTATAGTATGAGCGAGTTGGAGCCGCGCCTGTTTTCCTTCAACAATCCCGCTGGTGCTTGCCCTACTTGTGATGGATTAGGGGTTCAGCAATTTTTTGATCCCGAACGTGTTGTCCAGAATGAAGGGATCTCCCTTGCCGGCGGGGCGATCCGTGGTTGGGATCGCCGTAATTTCTATTACTTTCAAATGTTAAGATCACTGGCAGAACACTACAAATTCGATATCGAAACACCGTTTAATCAATTGAGCCTAACCCTTCAGAAAGTGGTTTTATACGGTTCAGGTAAAGAATCCATCGAATTTAAATACACCAATGATCGTGGTGATGTGACGGTTCGTCACCATCCGTTCGAGGGTGTGCTGCATAATATGGAACGCCGCTATAAAGAGACGGAATCCACCGCAGTACGGGAAGAGTTGGCAAAATATATCAGCAATCGATCTTGCATTTCCTGCGATGGAACGCGACTGCGTAAGGAAGCGCGTTATGTCTTTATTGAAAATACGACGCTGCCACAAATTTCGGATTTCAGCATCGGTCATACAATGGCATTTTTCCAAAATATCAAACTGAGTGGACAACGCGCCCAAATTGCCGAAAAAATCCTGAAAGAGATCCGTGATCGCCTGAAATTCTTGGTTAATGTTGGCTTGAATTACCTGACGCTCTCCCGTTCCGCAGAAACACTTTCCGGTGGGGAAGCCCAGCGCATCCGTTTGGCGAGCCAGATTGGTGCGGGTCTTGTCGGTGTGATGTATGTGCTGGATGAGCCTTCCATTGGTCTGCATCAGAGGGATAATGAGCGTTTGCTGGAAACCTTGCTGCACCTGCGCAATTTAGGCAACACGGTTATCGTTGTCGAACATGACGAAGATGCCATCCGTGCGGCTGACCATATTATTGATATCGGACCGGGCGCAGGCGTACATGGTGGCGAGATTGTTGCCGAAGGAATACTGAGCGATATCATGGAGAGTCCCAAATCGCTCACCGGAAAATTCCTCAGTGGTGAACGTAAAATTGCTATTCCAGAGCAGCGCGTGTCTGTTAATCCAGATAAAATGCTGAAATTGATTGGCGCAAAAGGCAATAACCTGAAAAAAGTGACATTAAAACTGCCTGTTGGCCTGTTTACTTGTGTTACGGGGGTTTCCGGTTCCGGTAAATCAACGTTGATCAACGATACGCTGTTCCCTATCGCACAGCGTCAGTTGAACGGGGCCACAAATATTAATCCTGCGCCTTATATCGATATCCAGGGTCTTGAGCATTTTGACAAGGTAATCGATATTGACCAAAGCCCGATTGGCAGAACCCCTCGTTCAAACCCTGCCACTTATACTGGCATATTTACGCCTGTCAGAGAGTTATTCTCAGGCGTTCCTGAATCCCGTACCCGTGGCTATACACCTGGGCGTTTCAGTTTCAACGTTAAAGGCGGACGTTGTGAAGCCTGTCAGGGCGATGGCGTAATTAAAGTTGAGATGCATTTTTTGCCTGATGTTTATGTGCCTTGTGACCAATGTAAGGGTAAGCGTTACAATCGTGAAACGCTGGAAATCAAATATAAGGGCAAGAATATTAATGAAGTGCTGAATATGACCATCGAAGAGGCTCGTGAGTTTTTTGATGCAGTTCCTGCCCTTTCCCGTAAATTGCAAACTTTGATAGATGTCGGTCTTTCCTATATTCGTCTGGGCCAATCCGCAACGACACTTTCTGGCGGGGAAGCACAACGGGTAAAACTGGCACGGGAATTATCCAAGCGGGGTACAGGCCAGACACTGTATATTCTTGATGAGCCAACAACTGGCCTGCATTTTGCGGATATTCAGCAACTATTGTCCGTTCTGCATCAATTGCGGGATCAAGGAAATACGATTGTCGTTATTGAACATAATCTGGATGTGATCAAAACTGCTGACTGGATTGTCGATCTTGGCCCTGAAGGTGGTAGCGGCGGTGGTGAAATATTGGTTTCAGGAACACCAGAAGAAGTGGTTCAGTGTGAAAAGTCTCACACGGCTCGCTTTTTGAAATCAGTACTTGAACAAAATTAATTTATTAATTTCGCAACTAAATTGCTGACAATCCTCCCCACTATGTGGGGAGTTTTTTATTTATTTTCCACACAATTATTAATCAGATTCATCTTCCTACGTGTAGAAATGCTTTTTCTTACCGCCAATTCAGATGAAACAATTTTTCCTGAATTAATATTGTATTGTATTGTTGTTCTAATATTATTAATGCTCACATTACCAAAGTATTAATGCCATAATGACATTACATATGCTTCAAATTTATAATGGAGATTAAACATGTACATGTTTTTACCGTTCTTAATTGCGCTAGTTATCATCATCACTATCATTACCGGCAAAAAAAAGCTGACGTATACCCTGTGGTTTGCTTTATTCATCATCACGGTATTTTGGTTCAAATACCATGCCACTGATGCATTGAACCTTTCTTTCTAATCGGAGGCCGTAATGAATAATACAATGTCAGCACCACGTAATATTAACCTTGCAATAGCCTTGAATATTCTGGGATTGTTAGGTATTAGTGTTGTTTTGATAGTCGCATTTTATTATCAATTAGCGCGTTTTGAACTTCCCTGCCCATTATGTTTATTGCAGCGAGCAGGCATTATCATGATTGGTTTTGGATTTTTGTTTAATATTTATTTCGGCGTAAAAAATGCCCATTATAGCCTTTCACTACTTGGCTGCATTGTGACTGGTTTCATTGCCATGCGTCAGGTTTCTCTCCATATCATGCCGGGAGATATGGGATATGGTTCAACTTTCTTCGGCCTGCATTTTTATACCTGGGCTGCAATTCTCTCTATCCTGACTATTATTGCTATCGCCGCTATTATGCCTCTGAAAGCAGGCAATGTTGATTCAGCAAGATACACACCACCAACATTAGGCAAATTTGTCATGGGATTGTTCGCATTTTTGATTGCAGCCAATTTGGTTTCTACCCTATTGGAATGTGGTAGCGGGCAATGTGATGATAACCCAACATTCTATCAATTATTGCAAAAGTAATTTTTATTTATATTGAAACTATTAAAGCAGAAGGCTACATAATTCCAGTAGCCTTCTGCTTTTTTCAACTGAATGTTTTCAATCAGGCTCTTTTCTCTAAATTTCTTTACGTGCAGGCAATCAAAATGGCTAACTCACCGCAGCAAACGCTTCTGCAATGCGTTGTACGTTATGATGATTCACGCCAGCCATACAAACGCGGCCAGAACCGACCAGATAGACACCAAACTCTTCACGTAATCTATCAACTTGTGCCTGACTGAATCCGGTATAACTGAACATTCCACGCTGTTTCAGTAAATGATCAAAGTTTTTTTCTGGTAGCGCTTGTTGCAAGGCACTTACCAATACTGTTCGCATTTCCAGAATACGCAAGCGCATCCGCTCAACTTCATCCAGCCACTGATTTTTTAATTCAGGGTTACTCAATACCCTGGCAACAATCTGCGCGCCAAAATTTGGTGGGCTGGAGTAAATACGGCGCACCGTCGCTTTCAATTGTCCCAAGACATGTTCAGCCACTTTGGCATCGCCACAGATAACTGATAATCCACCAACACGCTCACCATACAGTGAGAAAATTTTCGAGAATGAGTTGCTGACCAGACAAGCTAAACCCGCATTGGCCATTGCGCGGATCGCGTAGGCATCTTCTTCCATACCATCGGCAAATCCCTGATAAGCGATATCAAGGAAAGGAAGCAATTCCCGCTCTTTTGCAACCTGAACCACCTGATCCCATTGTTCATTGGTGAGATCGGAACCTGTTGGGTTATGACAGCAAGGATGCATCAAAATGATGCTTTTTGTGGGCAATTGCTTGAATGTTGCCAGCATTTCGTCAAATTTTACCCCTTTGGTTTTATCATTAAAATAAGGGTAATAGTTCACTTTGACACCGGCTCCGGCAAAAATAGCGGCATGGTTTTCCCACGTCGGATCACTGCACCATACTTCAGAATCAGGGAAATAACGGTGTAAAAAATCAGCCCCTACTTTTAATGCGCCTGAGCCGCCCAGTGTTTGAATCGTGGTAATACGCTGTTGGTTTAATAATGGGTGATCTTTGCCGAACAGCAGTTCCTGAATTGCCGTACGATAGGCACGTAACCCTTCCATTGGGAGGTAAAGGGAAGCAGACTGTGGCAAGGCGTTTATTTGTTTTTCAGCAATTGCAACAGCCTGTAATTTTGGGGTTATACCCTGTTCATCGTAATACAGCCCGATGCTCAGATTTATTTTTTCTGCGCGGGGATCGTTTTTGAATTCTTCCATTAACGATAGGATAGGATCGCCTGCATACGCATCAACATTTTGGAACATTACGTTATACTCCCTGCTATTGTGTTATTGATTAAAAATACAATAACAGACAATATAACTGACCCGGATTATTCGTCTAGATATTCCATTGCAACACGTGAAGTCAGTTTCGTAATCAGCTCATAAGCGCTAATTCCCGAATGCGCTGCAATTTTTTCAACAGGCAGGACATTCCCCCAAAGGATGACTTCATCACCAACTTTATCCTGACATGCCGGTCCCAAATCCACCGTAATCATATCCATAGATACACGACCAACAAGGGGGACTTCCCGACCATTAATAAATATTGGTGTACCGGCAGGTGCACTGCGGGGATATCCATCACCATATCCCATCGCCACAACACCAAGATATGTATCACATTCACTGCTCCACGTACCACCATATCCCACGGCTTCACCCGCTTTGTGCTTACGTACCGCGATTAAGCCGGATTTGAGTGTCATTGCAGGGAGTAAATTAAAGTCAGCCGCAGTTTTCTCCGTCATCGGCGAGGCACCATACATCATGATGCCGGGACGAACCCAATCTAAGTGTGCCTTTGGCCATAATAAAACCCCCCCCGATGCAGAGATGGATTTTTCACCAGCCTTATCCGCAATAAATGCCATAAAGCGCTCGATTTGCTGCTGGGTCGTTTCAACTGTAGGTTCATCTGCACGGCTAAAATGACTAATGAGATTAACGGGTTGTTCAACGTTACGACAGCGGCTCAGGCGTTGATAAAACTCATCTGCTTCATCAATCCTGATCCCCAGACGATGCATACCTGTATCGAGTTTCATCCACACTTTAATCGGGTGGGATAAATCTGCCTGTTCTAACGCTTCAAGCTGCTCAATGCTATGCACCACGGTTTCAATATGATTAACGACTAAAACAGCCAGATCTGCCGCTTCAAAAAAACCTTCCAAGAGTAAGATTGGCTTGACGATCCCACCACGGCGCAGGGCTAGCGCTTCCCCAATGCGAGCGACACCAAAGCAATCAGCATCTTCCATTGTTCGCGCAGTTTCCAATAAACCATGTCCATAGGCGTTTGCTTTCACAACTGCAATCAGTTTACTGTCAGGCGCCTGCTTCCTTACCTGTTGCAAATTGTGTCGCAGAGCGTGGCGGTCAATAACCGCAGTAGCCGCTTTCATTCCATCCCCTTTTTTATAATTTTTCAGTCAGGTTTGATAAATAACAGCCTATCTTCGATGTTGATTATTGAAGTCATTTGAACATGTGTGATAGGCCCTTAGGTTTATTCGTCGCTGTAACTTGGCCCGGCATAATTATCGAATCGTGACCATTGACCATTAAACGTCAGCCTTACTGCACCGATAGGGCCGTTACGCTGTTTACCAATGATGATTTCAGCCACACCTTTCAGTTCACTGTTGTCGTGATAAACTTCGTCACGATAAATAAACATGATCAAGTCAGCATCCTGTTCGATAGAGCCTGATTCACGCAGATCGGAGTTAACCGGACGTTTATCAGCTCGCTGTTCCAAGCCACGGTTAAGCTGGGAGAGTGCAACAACCGGCACCTGAAGTTCTTTTGCCAGCGCTTTCAGTGAGCGGGATATTTCCGCAATTTCCAGTGTTCGGTTGTCGGATAAAGAAGGGACTCGCATCAATTGCAGGTAGTCGATCATAATCAAACTGAGTCCACCGTGTTCGCGGAAAATTCGTCGTGCACGGGAACGCACTTCTGTTGGCGTCAAACCGGATGAATCATCGATATACATATTGCGTTTTTCCAGCAAAATTCCCATCGTACTGGAAATGCGTGCCCAATCCTCATCATCAAGTTGACCGGTACGAATACGTGTTTGATCTACGCGGGACAGGGATGCCAGCATACGCATCATGATCTGGTTGCCGGGCATCTCAAGGCTGAAAATCAAAACAGGCTTATCCTGCATCATAGCTGCGTTTTCACACAGGTTCATCGCAAAAGTCGTTTTACCCATTGAAGGACGCGCCGCTACGATAACTAAATCTGATTTTTGCAATCCTGCGGTTTTCTTATCCAGATCTTGATAGCCGGTAGAAACGCCAGTTACGCCATCATGCGGGCGCTGATAGAGCTGTTCAATTCGTTCAACGGTCTCTTCCAGGATCTGTTCAATACCTTTCGGACCCTCGTCTTTATTTGCCCGATTTTCTGCGATCTGGAATACTCGTGATTCAGCCAAATCCAACAGTTCTTCGCTGGTTCGCCCTTGTGGATCGTATCCCGCATCGGCAATTTCATTGGCGACCGCGATCATATCGCGTACTACCGCACGTTCGCGGACAATATCAGCATAGGCATTGATATTCGCCGCACTCGGGGTGTTTTTCGACAATTCAGCAAGATAGGCAAACCCTCCGACATTATCGAGTTCGCCATTCTGTTCAAGAGATTCCGATAATGTGATCAGGTCGATAGGTTTGCCCGTTTCGAGCAAACGCTGCATTTCAGCGAAAATACGTCTGTGTGGTCGGCTAAAAAAGTCATTGCAGCTAACCCGTTCGGATACATTATCCCAACGTTCATTATCCAGCATCAAACCGCCTAACACGGATTGCTCTGCCTCCAAAGAGTGTGGTGGAAGTTTCAGCCCTTCCACTTGGCGATCTTTTGGTTCAGCCATACTGTTGTTAGTTGGTTTTTTTCCAGCCATGTATACCGCATCAATCCACTAAATAAAAAACGAAATAGGGTATCAGTATACGCCATGAAAACAGCCTTGAGTAATTATATATAGTCTATATTCATAATTAAAACTTAACCAATTGATATTGAATAAATAAACCTCATTTTTTAACGAGTTTGTTCTTGTTTATTTATATAATTATTTATACATAGAACACTGAACAAATCTATAAACAAAGCATAAGATAAAAACAATGCAAAAGAAAAGAAAGAATGAGAGTGAATTTGTGATCAATAAAACTGGAGCAATAAACTAAGAGTTCTGGCCTTGTGAGAGATTGCAACGCACTTCGGCGGGAGCTATCGAGGTGACAGGAGAGAATGTTACTGCCAGTGAGAAGATACCCCGTTACGGCTATCTTCCCGGTGATTTGCAAGTGAGAACTGACTATTTTTATGATTTGTCTCGAACCTTACGCTCAATAAGCTGACCGTCCATATCAAAATATCGACTAGGCCATATTTCAGAGGGATGTATTTCGAGATAGTTGGCAATAATCCACTCACCTTTAGGCCACGGACGGCTAAGAGTATTTGCCAGTGTAGATGAACTGAGTCCCGCTTCACGGGAGACAGCCGCTAAGGTTGTACCACGCTTACGCAATGCAGCAATAATGTCGGCTTGATGCCAATCATTTCTGATGTTGTTATTCATTCCTGCTACCCCTTCCATTAATTAATATTGATGGTGGCGATCCAGACAGGGTTTGCAGACCGGATGTATCCAACCGGTGAGGCCGAAGCCTCCCCTGTCTGAACCGCCATTGAAAAGGCGATAGCAGACACACTGGTAGAAATTTCCTACCAGTGGGATACATTCAAGGCTGCAAAACCTTGACCATTGGATTTTGCCAATGGCGGGGCTACTTTAACTGATTGGTTTATCTGGTTCAATAAGCGAATCAGTATAAACGCTTAACTTTTTGCGTTATATGTCATTAGATATATTAAGTTGAATTAACCACCAATTAATCTGGTAGCTTTTAAAAGCAGAGTAAAACTAAACCTGACAGGCAGTGATAAGCTCGCCATAACTGATAACCAAAAGGTGCTCAACGAAGGCGCAATTTTTAGCCATCACGTTGTTAGGCTACATCATCCCTACTGATTACTGGGAAGTTGTATATACAATCCATCAAATGATGCTTGGTGCTGTTCAATGGAAGACAACAAAGTCAAGATAAATACCATTAACTCGTCAACGTGCTTTCTAGCAACTTCAATTCTCTCCTTTCCGTGGGCAATGGCGTTTCGCATATACTCCCACGTGCTAAACTCTCCTACAACTGATGAATATACTTGGTGCTTCACTAAAGATCCAAACTGTACTTTAAAGAGTTCAGATAGCTTATCCTTTAAACGACCTTCTTTGTCGTGCGTTCCGAGACGTTCATTTATGTAGTTCTCAAGCGTCGTAAAAGCAATAAAGTATGACAGTTTATAGTTTCCAGCGTCTCGCAGGGCATAGCTTTCAGCAATCAAATCGGCGTAGAATTTTCCGTAGTGCTCCCCAGATACAAATCCATTGAATGAACATTCAATGACTATATCCCAGTCCATCGGTTCTATTGAGTCAGAAGCTCCCGTATACCCACCAAAGAATTCAACGATTTTTTGAAATTGATCAACACGCCCGATCTTAACCTCACTCAGCTTGAACCCATCAAAGTCTGGTTCAATCCCCTCCCACCACATAAGCTCTGGGTTCATTTTTCTAATTCGATTTAGAACGATGTCAAATCGCTCATTATATCTGAATGGAACTTTGTACTCGGACGACAGCCGCTTAATGTCATCAAAGTGGAACACTTTAACATTCTTTACCACGATATTGATAATTGCTGAATAATCATTAGCAAAACTCCAAGTGTCACGGAAGAAGTATGGTTTTTCATTAAATCCTTCATAGCTTGATAAATCATAATCTGGATAGTTGTCTAACTGGATAATCCTGTGTTCTTGTTTCAATATACCGAGAAGGGACAATAAGCGAAGATCAATGTCCTTCTGTTTCCGAAATTGTTCGTAATTCATGTCAGTTCATCCCTCCTGATAACTTAATCAAAGTTAAAAACCACACTATAAACAGTGGAAAGTAACTTTATACACACCCCACTCAAAGTCACACTGAAACCAAATTATTTCAATTGATTATGTTTCACTCTCGCTTTGATTCATAAAGTGGCTGTTTGTTGAAGGTGCTGTAACTCCGCTTTTAATAAATAAAGGGGACGCATAATAATAATACTTTAATATTCGAGTAATTTGATCTCTCTACATTCATCTCTATAATAATAAAATTAATTGGTTACTTAAATCCCATCAAAGCTATTCAACCGCTGCTGTTGTTCATCACTTAAGTTAAACGCAAAATCTTCATGCTCCACCTGCCATGTGCCAAAACTCATCAAAAACGCAATTGCCGGATCTATCTTATTCGCGGATTTCTTCTTGTTTGGCTTGATATTGGCGTTTGCGTCCGTTTCCATCACCACATTGGCTATCGCCCATGCGAGAACCGGATCGCCGTTGTGACGAATGACCTTGCGATTCACGAACACCTCAGCCGATTTTGCCACCGGGCTAAAGCGCATGTAGGTTTGCGGGAATGGCTCAACATCTAAGCCTGCGCCCTGTAACTGAGTGCGTAGATGTGTGGCGTTCCATGTGTCGAAGCCCACCAGTTTGATATCAAATTGCTGACTGTCTTTGAGAATATCATCACGAATACGGTCATAATCAATACAATCGCCTGTGGTGGTGCGTAACCAGCCCATTTGCGCCCATTGTCGATAGATTGCCCGATTCTTATTGGCCGGATTCTGTAGCTGGGCTTCGGGTAAGTAATGACGGGTGAGTAATAACAGTTCGTTATCCACCGGAAACGTGTAGCAAATACTGGTGATATCGCCTGTGGAAGATAAATCCAGACCAGCGTAACACTCCAAGCCTTTTAGATCATTTTCATCATAATCTGTCTGGCAGGCTTTCCATGCACCTTCGCCCATCCACGGCGTTTCGCCCTGGCACCAGATATTAAAGCGTTTGGTTAACATCTCTGTCCATTGTGAGGGAATGCCCCGCGCTTTTTGTATCGTGTCATGCAATGAAGTACTGTCTACCGATACATCAAGATTCGGATTGGCCTTAATCCAACGTGATTCATCATCAATCTCGTTCTCGTCGTCCAGTTCGTAAATCAGGGCAAACAGGGATTCATTTTGCTCTTCGCCTGCCAGTATCTGGCAACAATAATCATAGTGCTGTTTACAGGCCGATATCACGTTACTGCCCGCTGTGGTAATGGCAAACAGAATGCCTTCGGGACGGGCGCCCATCCCCAGCTCAAGGGCAGAGTAAACGGCATTATCCGGGTGTAAATGGTACTCATCGACAATAGCCAGACTGGGGTTGGTTCCTTCAATCGTTGAGGCTTTGGCTGCCAGCGGCTTTAGCAGGCTGTTACTCTTTGCATAAGTCACTTTATGTTGCTGGATAGCGACCCGTTTCTTAAGGGGTTTGGATAACAGGCACATCTGGCGGGCATCATCAAACACAATACGCGCCTGATCCCGGCTCACGGCGGCGGTGTAAATATCCTGCTGTCCCTGTTCCATGACCAGGAACCAGTTCGCCAGCATCGCGGCAACCGTAGATTTGGCATTTTTTCGTGGCACCTGAATATAGGCGCTGCGATATTTTCTGCGTCCGGTTGCTTTGACCTTGAAGCCGAACAGATTGGCAAAGGCGAATTGCTGCCACGGCTCAAGCATGATGGGCTTACCGCGCAAGTGGCCTTTGACGTGGGGACAGAGGCGGGAAAAGCTAATAAAACGCTCTACCACTTCGGTATCGAACGTATAAAGCGGGTTATTCCGGTCGTTATAGTAGCGTTTCACGGCCTGTTTCAGACGCTTACAGGCTGGAATAGTGCCATTTTCGACATCAAAAGCGTACTGCTCCCATGCGTTCATAGGCTGTCTCATCAGGCAATCAGTGCGTCTAAATCATCAGGCTCGTCGCTTTCTACCGGATTTCGGCGGCGGGATACCGGATCAAAGCCCAGCAGTGACGACATTTTTATCATGATTTTTTCGGCATCCGCTTTCGCTTTCAATGACGGGTTACTGGTTGCCGCGCCGCGTGAACCTTCCACCGCGAACCCGCGCACTTCAATATCGGCCACGGCTTTACGGTAAATCGCATAGTTGACGCAATACAGTTCTAGGTTGTTCCAGTCAGCCGGGCTGAGGTCGTCACGTTCGTTAAGGATTTTGGCTTTCGATTTCCATTGCTGCGCGGCGATATCATTTAAATACTCAGGGGGTTTGGGTGCTCTTGCCATAATATATTGTTTCCTATGAAGATTACTGCTATTGAAAAAAGTACCGTGCATAAAAATTTGAGGAGGCGGCGGTTCTTTTTAGGTGAGGGCTTGTTATTCTCAATACCCCCACCCACTTCTATAATCTCGTCTAACGATTCCTGAAACATTCCATTAGCTCCCGTTCACGTTGGCTATTGCGTTGCTCTCTGTGCTTTTCAGGCGCAATCTGCTTCGGCTGTCGATAGGGTTCACTGTGCTTTAGCAGCCCTTTAACGAGCTGGTTTATCTCTTGATTATTCATGCTGATACATCCAGTCATTGCGCTTTGCCGCCTCTGCTTCCCGTTCCCGACACTCACCATTCTTACGCCGCTGTTTGGTTGCCGGGTCTGTCTGCACGGTCTTACGGTTATGGCAGCCATGACACAGGGCTTGATGATTGAAGTCAGGCCAGAACAACACATCACTGTCACCCTGTATCGGTATGATGTGATCAACGATGGTGGCAGGGGTATAACTGTTCTGCTTGAGACAGTGGACACATAAGGGATTAGCTTTGAGATACATCAGCCTGTACTTACCCCATTGATTGCTATAGCCTCGCTCGGTACGTGTGCCGCGCTGCTTAGTTTGTTGTCGGTTAGCTTCTCGCTGGTGCTCTGTACAGCGACCCGACTTTACCCGTTGCTTACAGCCGGGATAGGTACAACGTTTCAAGGGTTGCCACGGCATCAGTAGATCCCCACATCACGATAGACAGACCACAGTGATTTAATGGTGAACGGTATTTCTTTAAGTTCCTTATCTGCCACCATTGCCCGATTTTCATACAGCAAGCCGATATAGAGTAAGCAACCCACTTTGATCGCAGGGCTAAATACCAAGCCCTCTTCAAATCGCTTACCGATATGTTGCTGGCAGACTTCCAATGCAGCCTCGGCATAGCCCTTGAGCAGTTCATCTTCAAGCGTATTGCCTTCATCTATCCGGCAATGCTGTTTGATTTCATTCAGTGAAATATCAGCCACGTTTCACGCCCTCCTTACAAAGCAACTCTAACAGGGTTAACTTGTTATCCGGCATCACGGCCTGAATCGCGTAAGTTTTGCCCTTAAAGACAATTTCCATCGTGGTACTGATATCAGGTCGGTAACGTATCCAGAAACGGGCAATGCTTTCAGACAACACCGCTTTGGAGGCCACCAACTCGCGGCCACTGATAAATTTCACTTCCGCCCAGACGGTAGCAACCGTATAACGTTCCTTCACAATACCGCCCGAATCTGTCTGGCGGCTGCGGGTGCCCTGAATGGTGATCTGGTGTCTTAGTGCGCCTGCTCTCATTCTTTTCCCTCCGGCTCATTCGGCTTCTTCACTTCTACCGTCTGCTTCCATGCCTGACTGAATTCATCACCCCCTTCACGGGGTGATAATCCCTCGCGTTCCCGGGCTTCATTCGGGCACATCACACCGGACTTAATCGCCGTCTCATAACTCTGGAAGCGTTCTTTCGGATTGGCACGCAGCAAATCGGCGGTATCAAATTCAACTTGGTAGCGAATGCCCTTTTTCGGTGAAGCCATCAGCAAGGCGGATTTAATTTGTTGCTCAAAGTTGGCAAGCCACGGGCGCATGGTGATAGTCAGAAAAGCGCGTGATGCTTCACTAAAGTTACTGTAGGTGCTGTTCGAATACTCTTGCAGAAAGATCGGACTGACATTAAACATCCGGGCGATATCGTCAATAGTGAAGCGACGAGACGACAACCATTCGGCATCTTGGTTGCTCATCCCCAATTGCTGGTATTCCATCCCGCCTTCAAGAATGGGCGTTTTGCCGGCATTGCGAGCGCCCTTGTAACGTTCGAGGGCTTCCAGTGCCTTAGCGCCTTTGGTGCCATCCAGCCAGTCAGCGGATTTAATCACCCCTGCCGCCATCATGCCGTCTTTCATAATGCTTGCACCGTGGCGTTGTTGTGCCAGCCCTAAGCCCAGCGTTTCACGGCAAATGGTGACAGGGGAACGCCCCAGAAAGCCATCTTCGGTGGCATAGCGTAAATGTAAGACTTCTTCTTGCAGGTAGGTTTTGACCTTGCCGCTATAAGGTTCAGTGATGGTATAGGCGAAACGGTGATCGGATAACCGTTGCGGGACAACTGCTGACGGTGGGTAAGGGTGTAACGATTGTGGCTGTCCGTCTTTGCCCCAGACAATCACCGCATAGGCATTACCATTCAGTAAACAATGGCGCATCAGCGTTCGCTTAAACTGAAACGGTGTCTGACAGTCGTTCGGGCACTCATTGAGCAAATAATCAACCGGGTGATCGCTTAACCACTCGCGGGACTCTTTCCCGTTCCGGTGCTGTACCCGATAAAGGTAACAGGGCATGGTTGCCACCGCTTCACTAATCACCGTGACGGCATTCATCACAGCGGGTAAACCTTCGGCTGTCGAGGGTGAAACGTGCTCGCCCGATTTGGTGTTAGGTACGCCTGCCAGAGAAAGAAACTCATCAATGGTCATACTTCGGGTTTCTGGGACTTTACGCTTAAACGGCCACATGGTTACACCTCGGACAGTTGCAGCCAGTAGTGGCGCAAATTGCAGGGCTTAACTGCATTCAGCGAACGTTTGGCGATCTCCACGCCACTCTCAGGGTAGGCTGGCATACTGGTGATCGTGATTTCCCGCAATTCCGCTTCTAATACCGTCCTGATATAAGGCTCCTGACCAACATCCCACAGGTCTTTTAGTGCCCTAAATCCGAAGCTCATTCCTGAGATATCACCACGCTCAACCAATGTCAGCACATCACGCCCCAATTGGGTATCAGGCGGGGTTAACTCGAAGCGTAATCCGGTGGCATCCTCATTCAATTGCAATGTGCCGGAGGTGGTACGGCCTAACAGGTTCATGTGATCATGCTCATAAAGCGCCCTGATATCTGCATTCATCGCTAAACTGGTACTAAAGGCATTCGGGGCGAACTGTTCTACAAACTCATCCCATAGCAAATGTGATCGACTACTCCACTTGACCACGTAACCGGTTAGTTTCTTATCACTGGCAGAAAGTGAAGCAGTGCGGATTTCAAAATCATTCTTCATCGATAGACTCCAAGACTATAAAGGGGCATCGCGCCCCTTATCGTTAACCCGCTTTCGTGTCTTTGATTTCCAGTACCTTGATGGCGTTGGAGTCCACCAGCCCACCGCCCAAATATTTATCGGTATGTACCTTATAAAATCCCGGTTCGGTGATATTGTCAGGACGGGTGCGGGTGCCGGTTTTATGGTCAACGATGAAGTAACCGCGCTTGAAGTAGCCCAGACCGATGATGTTATCCGGCATAAATTCGAGGTAATGAACAGGCAAACCCAGCAACATATCGGGATCACCGGCTTGTAGACGTTCGCGCCAGATATAATCGCCGTTGCCGTTTTTCAGCTTCTGCACCTGAGCGGCGGTTGTGGAGTTCATCACCCAAACCGCGTTCTTACGGTATTTGTTCTTAAGCAAGAATTTCAGGTCAATCAGGCTATCGGCCTCAAGTTTGGCTGCTTCCAGCTTTTGCAGTGTACCAAATGCGCGTACCTTGTCGGCTTGGGTATCACGGGGATAGGACAGGAAGCCTTTGGCTTTTTTGCTGCCATCACCGCTCACAAGATCCGTTTCTTCGGTATCCACGAACGTATCGGCAATCTCGGAAGTCAACCAACTCAAGATATCCACATCGCTAAAATCGATAATCTCTTGGGTAGTCTTGGGGTAAGCGTAGATCGGAAACAGTTTGATGCTGACTTCTTCCATCTTCGGCGTGGCAGTCTCACCGCGTGCCGTACCTTCTTCCCCGTGGGCTACCGCTGCGCCACCAACCGGAACAAGCTGCTTATACTCGTTGCTGCGAGTGGTCTTAATCGTACAGATTTGGCGCATGACCGACTCATCAGTCAGTTGCTGCATGATCTGCGTATTCAGTTCCGGGATAACGGTATAGCCACCGCCTGAGGGCACGCCGGTAGACAGCGAGCGTGTTTCTCCGGTCAGAATGTAATTGCGCAGTTCGTCATTACTGAGTTTGTCACTGGCTGGCTGGTTTTTGGCTTGATTGCGTTCTTCATCAGACAGCGCCTCATAACGGGCAATTTCCGTATTGAGTGTATTGGATTGATTGCGCAATTCGTCGAACTGTTTCGCTTCATCGGCATTAAGTGAGCGTTTTTCGTTTTCTGCGTTGGTCAGCAGTGAGCGCATTTGCTGGGTTAAATCGGCTTTCTGCTGGCGTAATTCGAGTAGTTTTTTCATGATGTTTTGTGGTTGGTTTTTATATGCTTTAAATACTATTTAACATTATGATAAACAATAAAAAAGCCCCTGACATTCAGAGGCTAAACTTGCGAAAACATGAGGACAGAATATTTACAAAAGTTTTCAATTACACAGTGATAAATCTTTCACATATGTTGTTGGTGACATCCACGATATTTTATCACATGTCAGATAACCATCATTTTTTAACTTATAGCTAACATAAAAAGAGACAGGTAAGCTGATGATGAATGATAAAATTGCCAACCAAACCATAAAGTTAACAATCACTTTATTAAATTTAGGTTGCCTATTAAAAATAAAGAAAAAAATAGAGCATAATAACGCGTAAAATAATAGAGGTGAAGTCATGACACCAATAACAACAGTGGCAGAAAATGTTATTTCATCTTTCATTAATATTAATGAAACAGCATCGCCAATAACGAAAATAACCGTAAATATTACTAACAATAATAATATTAGCACACCTAATGCTTGGAAGTATTTACTATTCACCTAAACCTTCCTAATTCATTAAAAAAATGCTGTAAATCCGCTTCCGGTGTTCTTGGTTTTCTTTTCATTTCTTCTTTCAAAAGTGCTATTAATTTTTCACTTATCCCATATTGCTTATCAAGAGTATCTAAAATATAAGCCGCTAGAACTCCAACAGCTAAAACTATCAGAGCAACGGCAATAATACTTCCACCTAAAAATGCAGTGGCAGTTAAAAGTGATCCTACAACCCAGGAGGAAGCAGCAATAATAGCAGTTTTAGCCATATCCATGGTTACATTTCCAAGAAAATCGGCTAGCGTATATTCATCCTTAAAAATACTTTCTATTACTCGATATCCAATAGAAAAAATGATGGAGAATCTAACTCCTTGAACAACGCTTGCATTAAGACCCTGCTGCCCAATTCCCATTCCAAGCATTTGGGGATTTTGGGCACGATATCGTGTCCCCATGATACGATTCCGAAGACCTGCATGCCCTGATATGTGAATATACCTTTCCCCATTTTTTCCTACATGTTCTGCCGCTTTAATGCCTAAGCTCTTAAATTCTCGAACAACATCATGGAATCCACGTGAATCATAGATATTTCCTGCGTAGGTAGATATGGGATCAGTGACAGAAAATACACGCGCCATAGGATTTTTTTTCTTGTTTCCTGCGTCCATACCTCTTGCAAATGCTTCTTCATAACTTAGGTGTGTTTCGTTCATACCTCTTGCAAATGCTTCTCCATGATTTGGACTTTGTGGACGGCGGGGACTGATATCCCCAATAATGCTTTGAGCTTCTGATAATGTGAGAACAAAGTGATACTGGGTATTATCCCTCAATACTTTTTCTAGACCAATAGCATCAAAAAATTCATGTTGAGGCTTTAGCTGATTAATTCCCACATTCCCCCTTAAAACATCCCCCATATAGCCATCCCAAGTGGGATTATATTTCTTATGTGTCATTCCTCAATTCTCCGTAGCACTCAATATCAAATTAATAATTGATTGACTTGTGTCAAGATTTCCGATGTAGCATCAATTAAGCAGGTTATAACAGCAATGCTTATCTATTCCAGCATGAATAAAAGATCACCAGCAAAATTGTGATTAATCTCTCTTCTTAAATAAAATCAGATAATTACCTAATTTAAATTTCAGATAGTACCCTAATAAAAAAACAAATTGATGCACTAAATTTATCTTCTTAGATTCCTCCGGCTTTTATTTACCTGCCAGAGATACCCCCTAAAAATCTTTTTCGCACTCTCAGTTATGCACCCTCTGCACAATCCCCTGAAAGCCTTGCTACATCTGGCTTTATGATAATTTATACGATATTCATTCACTGTATCACCTGTTCACTCATTTTTTATATGAATGAAGAGAATGTATAGTGAGTGTATAGCTAAAAAATAACTATACACCTATTATTTTCCTTTAAATACAAATGGATATTTAAAATAGTGCATGGAATGCAGACCTAAACCTAAAAGTTTTATACAGTAGGCTTAATTGTTCCGTAGCTCAGGTACAGAGGGTAGCCACTCTTCCGCGTCTTCGGATAATTCAACGTGATAAGCGTAACCTTTATTGGTTCGCACTTTCCGATACTCCTTTTTGTATTCCAGCATAATTTTAGGCAGTGATTCGCCGAACTTGGTCAGTGTAAGCGGGCGTTCAAAGCCGTGTGCTTCCATAAAAGAGAGGTAAGCGTGATACAAATACAGCCTCGGTGCGCGTGGGCTGATGTTCTTATTACCCATTTTCATCCCGACAGTATCGGCTACAGGTATTAGATAATCACAAAAACGATATAACGGATCTGAATTGCTTTTTACCGTTAACGCTTCGTTAGAGTCGCGTTGTGCCTGTAGCAGTTTTTTAGCCTTGTTCTGGTCGGCAAATTCCGTTAACAAATGGCGAATAATCACAGGCAGTTCCCGGCTGATTTTCTCCGGCAAGTGTGGATCTTTCTCTGACTCTTTAACCGGAATATTAAACGGGAATATTACCCGCCGCCGTGCAATGCCGCCGTTGCGTTCAGTAAAGCTCATCGGCTCGTTATTGGTCGCCAGTACGACAGCCTTAATCACGGTTGAGAACTGTTTCTCATATTTCCCGTCTACCTCAATCAAATCGCCGCCTGTTACCGCCTTAATGCCTGCGCCTTCACCGACATATTTAACCTGATCGGGCAACGTAATCAGGCTTTTCCCAACGAATTGATAGCGGCCTCTGGCTTCGTCCAGCGCTCGCATGTTGCCACTGGCGGTATTGTGCTCCCCCGCTAATAAGGTCGCAATATAGGTAAAGATGCTTTTACCGCTGCCACCTTCGCCCGTCACTTCAATAAATAGCTGCCAGTCATAACGGTTTGCCAGAATCATAAACAAGGCAGCTTTGATACGATTCATTTTGTGCTCATTGCTCCCCGCCGCATGGGATAGCCAGCGGTAAAAGTCAGGAGCATGATCAGGCAGATTTTCGCCGACAGCAGGCGGGGTGAATGCAATACCGTTATGATTGATTAACCAGTGCTCCGGCTGATGTGGGGTAAATTGTTGTGTCGATAAATCATACACACCATTACGAAAGCCGATTAAATCCTGCCGCTGTTCGCCGATAACCGGCACCTGTAATTTCATGGCACAGATAGCGTTATTGATCCCGTTCGGGCTGTAAGGCGTTTCGTGCTGGTCGAAAATTGCCACCATTGCCCGGCGCAGCGCATTATCCGACACGGTTTCCCATGTCGTACCGTTATAGTGATAAACCATTTCGCTATCAGGGTTCACCGCCACCTTACTATAGCGTTCAACCAACAATGCCCCGCGCTGACTGGCTGCCATTTGCGCCAGATTGTTATTGGACTTTTTGGGTTTCACTTCGTGGATCACCACCGCTTCTGTTTCCATAAGTTTTTTCTCCCCTATTTGATATAACCCATTGCTGAATGCCTGCTTTGCTGCCTCAATGCCATGATGCTGGCGATAATCGTCCCAATCGGCTTTCAATGCCGTTGGCGGTAGCGTTACCCAGCAATTAATCGCTATAGCGGTTTTTTCCGCCGCCACTTTGCCAATGTTCTTTTTTAGCCTGCCGTTTTTGTCGCGTTCTTCCGGTTCGTGCCAGTCATTATCTGCGGCAAGGATGATTCTGGCGTTTGGCCACCGTTCTCTCACCAGCCCGGCAACAATGGATAAGTTGCTTTCATCAATGGCCGCCAGTACGACACCTTTGTGTAACTGACTGACCGTTAAAGCGGTGGCGTAACCTTCGGTAATGATGAAAGTGTCCGGTGTTCCGGTTATGGGTGATAAGGGGATAAAACTCCCCTTTTTCCGCGTCCCGGCAACAAGGCGTTTTTCACCGTTCGGCTTGATGGTCTGAGCGCCCGTGATTGTGCCGTCGAGTGTCTGAGTGACCAGCAATAACGAACCATCTTTCAATAGCCGCTGATTGGGGCATTTCAGCCCCTTTTTAGTCAGATAGTGAGATTCACCCGTAACAGTGCTGGCAACCAGTGCCGCAATACGTTCAGCAATCGGTTTTGTCGTTTTTAGTTGTTCTTTCACAGGATTAGGTTCGGGCAAAGGCATTACCAGTACATCCGCAACTAATTTCGCCGCAGCATAAACCGTGATCCCTTTGCTTCTCGCCACCAAATCTAAACCGTCACCGTGGTTTGGCTCATCACACTGGCGACAATGCCAGTCGCCATTATGGTTATCATCGATAAAGTGAAAACGATCAGTACCGCCGCATATCGGGCAAGCACCATGCTTACCCTTTGCTGGAACGTCGATGCCACAAGCTAGCAACAGATTTTGCCAGTGACTGGTGGAGGATTGCTTAACCGCTCGGATTAGGTCAATCGGGCGGCTTTTGGAGTTATTATTTCCCTGACTCATGATCACTCATCCTCGCCATTAACCGCCGCATAAAGCGCGTGATAAACCTCATGATTGATATCACAGGCCAGAGAAAGTAAATCGTGTAACTCTTCTGAACAGTGTTGGTTGGCCTGCTCAAGAATGATTTCATATAAAGAGGTACATAAACCTGCACGAAACGAGGATTGCCCTAATGGATCTCTTTCCCGGCGTACAATGCAATTAACTAATTTATTCACCGGGTTCTGTGGAACGTGTTTCAGCAAGTCGCGGTGAACCTCCTGATGAATGCCGTGCGCCAGTGCAATCAGGTTATTTAAGTTGATTTCGCAGCGTTCATCTTTGGCTTTTTTGGTGATAAACGTGAAAAGTGAAATTCCCAGTCCCGCACGGTGCAACGCCTGTTTTAATGAAATAGGCTTCTTACTCATGGTATGCCCCCTGATGAGATACGAAGATCAGAGAGGACATATCAGCCCGCCGCCGCTGAGTGCCGGATGCAATTAGGAATGTAAATTTTAGGCGAGTTTGGTTAGACTGTGCGTCAGCCATAATCGTTACCTCTATTAACGGTTTGGTCAGACGCCTCGACAGTGTTAGCGCACTTCGGGGCGTTGCTGTTTTTATATCTTGAATAACTCAAGGTGTCAGCCACTATGTTATTTTTAAGTGTCAGCCACGTCAATTCTTTTTCCTGAAATTTTTTTATGTATACTGTCAGCCACCAACGACTAATGGATACAGATATGGCAACGAAAGCAGTAAATGCAAAATCAAAAAAATTAGAAGCCCGTGTACCGCACGAACTTGTTGACTCAATGGAAAAACTTAAAGAAGAGGGTGAAAGTACCGCACAATTCATAGTTTCGGCTATGTCAGGTGAGATCAAACGCCGCCAGCGCAAAGCCAAAATATTATCTGAGCAAGAATAATCATTGAACCCTCTGGAAGAGGGTTGTCTTTCGCTTCTATACTTTAAAACTAAGCCGTTTTTTGAATAAGTCTGACCGTTACCAATTAAGGCAGTTAATTTTTCCATAACGTTATTATTTAATTAGTAGATTTACGGCTATACGGGTTATTTACGTTTTCTACTGTAGGCGGATTACGTACCCAATGCAGCAGGTCACTGAGCAACCAAGCACAAGAATTGCGGCCTAATGGCTTGCGGGCAGGAAAACGACCTTCATTTTCCAGTTTCCATGCTGATGTTCTGGAAATAGAGGTAATATGCTGGCGTTCCTTTTCACGAATAAGACGATCATAGGGTTCGCCATACTCAGAAAGAATTGAGCGGCGTTCTTCAGGTGTAGGAGTGCTATATTGAATGGTCATGTTACCCTCACTGTTTAATTGTTTTTGTGAGGGTATTTTACTTAAAAGAAATCATTACAGAAGAAATCAACTTTGTTGTGTATATATTACAATTTCTCTATTTATCATCAAATCAATGCCCATTACTGAGCTGCCTTTAATATAACTACATTCTCATAATTACCCGCCAATATATCCAGTCTTTCACACCACGTGTTTAAAGCGTCTAGCTTCTCTGGTAGGTATTGACTCTTGTTGTATATCGCCATGATGCCCGGCAAAGCATGGCCTAACAGTTGCTCAACTACATGTGGTGCTATACCCATGTCATTCATTTTAGTTGCAAACGTTCTTCTTAAATCATGCAAAGACCATTCCTCGCCATGCTCTAATTTTTTCCATATTTTTCTGCCATATTGGGCTACAGCTTCAAGTTTTTTAACTTCACCTAATAGATAACCACTTTTATGGTTTTGGTGAATAATATTAACTAAAAATGGTTTCATATATTCCGGTATTGGACGAATAATTTTCTCACCTGTCTTGCTATTTTCTTTTGGGACAGTCCATAACATGGAATTAAAATTCCATTCTGAGCATTTCGATAACCTGACCTCTCGCGTCCGACAACCAAAGACAACCAAAATTTTCAATAAATTATTATAATAAGGTAGGTAAATATCTGTATTTATGGATTCCCATAATTGACCAAGCTCATTATCTTCTAAATATCGATGGCCTTTATTTTGTTTTTTTCCAACATCCTGAATGGTTAAATCATCCAATACATGGCTAACTGCATACCTTCTTACCCGGCAAAATTTTAGAGCTTGCTTGCACAATTGAAATACAGAGCCAGCAGCTACCGGAGCTTTCTTTTTCATCCTATCAAAGCATTGCAGCCAATATATTGTTTCGCAGTCAGATAATGCCATTTCACCAATATAAGGATAAATATGTTTTTCTAATTGAAGAATGAGGGTATCAATATTGACTCGATTTTCTCTGCCGTAGTGCTCTATCCAATATTCGATAGCGTCTTTTACAGTGACTGGTTTTAATGATTCCTGCATCACTAAGTTAAATTGGAGCTTGGGATCTTTACCGGATGCCAACCAGTTACGGCATTTATCCCGCGTTTCACGAGCTTGTTTGAGTGGCATATCAGGATAACGCCCAATGGTAAGGCGGTTTAACTTCTTGCCATCAAGCCGATAGGTAAAAACCCAACTAATACCACCAACTTTAGATGCTTTGGCACTCAGTCCAGCACCATCGGCAAAAAATTCAATATTGTCCCTTTCTTTTCCGTGTAGGGTTTTGAGTTTTTTGTCACTGAGCTTGTTTAGTTCGGTAGCCATGATCACCCAAAGTATTTATACAAATGTTTATACATATTGTGCTGTAAAAATGAATAAACGTCAATAAACACTGAAACAATATACAGGTGAATAAATTATTAATTATTTGATTTTTATATAAAAATAATAATGATGGACAACCTTCAAAACACAAAGTAAATATATATAGTCTGTAATGATTTCAGATACATTAACGCGCTATTTGCAGCTATTTCATTGCAAACATGCGAGTCTGTTCCCAATATTTCTAACATAATGAGAGAGTTACCATGGCAAAACACATCGAATTATCCGCCACTGGCGGCCCAGAAGTACTCCGATATTGTGAATTTACACCTGCTGATCTTGCTCCCGATGAAGTACAAGTCGAAAACAAAGCTATCGGTATTAATTATATCGATACCTACATACGCAGTGGTTTATATCCACCAGCCTGCCTGCCCTGCGGCCTGGGAACGGAAGCCGCTGGCATTGTCACTAAAGTTGGCACCAATGTGACATCAATTAAAGTCGGTGATCGTGTGGTTTATGCCCAGTCAGCCTTAGGGGCTTACAGTGAAATACACAACGTTCCTGAAAGCAAATTAGCGCTGTTGCCGGATGAGATCTCATTTGAACAAGCGGCTGCGTCATTTTTAAAAGGTTTGACTGTTTACTATCTGTTCAACCTGACACATAAGCTCCAAGCAGGAGAAACCACTTTATTTCATGCCGCCGCCGGCGGTGTTGGTTTAATTGCCTGCCAATGGGCAAAAGCACTGGGTGCGAAATTGATTGGCACAGTAGGTTCAGACGAAAAAGCGGTACTCGCCAAAGCAGCAGGAGCATGGCAAACCATCAATTATCGGCGCGAAAATATTGTTGAACGCGTCCTGGCTATTACTGGCAGGGAAAAAGTGGGTGTTGTATACGATTCTGTTGGCAAAGAGACATGGCTGGATTCACTGGATTGCCTAAAACGACAAGGGTTGATGGTTAGTTTTGGTAACGCTTCAGGTCCCGTCACCGGAGTGAATTTGGGTATCCTCACCCAGAAAGGTTCACTGTTTCTCACCCGCCCTTCTATTAATGGCTATATCACCACCCGCGAAGAGTTAGCAGAAGCCAGCAAGACATTATTTGCTTTAATTGCCAGTGGCAAGATCAATGTGGATGTACCAGAAAACCAGAAATTTCCACTGAGCGAAGCGGTAAGAGCACACCAGACACTGGAAAGCCGTGCAACCCACGGCTCCAGCTTATTGATCCCATGATTTCAGGCAAAACACCTGAGTGGATTTACATCCGCTCTGTCACCATTTCCAACGCTTTTTCAACAACCATAATATCAGCGCCCGGCTTATGGGCGTTTTCACTTAAATAACGACGCCACTGACGTGCCCCTGGGATCCCTTGGAAAATGCCTAAAATATGGCGGGTGATATGCCCTAAATAAGTGCCTTTGGATAGCTCTTGTTCAATATAAGGATAAAGCGCCTTAACCACCTCAACCGTATTAGTTACTGGAACTGTTTGGTCAAACAACTCACGATCCACATGTGCCAGAATGGATGGATTTTGGTAGGCTTCTCGTCCAACCATCACGCCATCCATATACTGCAAATGCTGCCTGGCCTCTTCCAACGATTTAATACCGCCATTAATTGAAAACGTCAGTTGGGGGAAATCCCGTTTTAATTGATAGACTCGCGGGTAATCCAAAGGTGGAATTTCACGGTTTTCTTTCGGGCTTAAACCCGACAGCCACGCTTTACGTGCATGGATAATAAAATTATCGCAATTGCTATTTTTCACAACAATATCAATAAAATCACACAAAAACTCGTAGCTATCCTGTTCATCAATTCCGATGCGAGTTTTAACGGTAACAGGAATATCCACGACATCCTGCATTGCCTTAATACAATCAGCTACCAGCGCTGCTTCTCCCATCAGGCAAGCACCAAAGCGGCCATTCTGCACACGATCAGAAGGGCAACCCACATTCAGATTGATTTCATCGTAACCTCTTTCCTGCGCGATCCTGGCACACTGCGCCAATGCCTGAGGATCACTACCTCCCAATTGCAGTGCCAATGGATGCTCTTGCTCGTTATAGGTCAGATAATCCCCTTTGCCATGAATAATCGCCCCCGTTGTAACCATTTCCGTGTAAAGCAGGGCTTCCTTACTCAATAAACGATGAAAGTAACGGCAATGGCGATCAGTCCAGTCCAACATGGGTGCAACGGAAAAGCGGGATGATGGGTGCATATCACAAACCTCGTTTAAAAATCAAAAAGATAGCGCCGATATCGCCACTTTATATTCTGGTTTATTTCGGCTTATTCAGCCATTAGGAGATATTAAGGGGAGCACAAACTCCCCCAAATTATCCACGACGGGCGATTATACAAAGCAAAAAGGATCGCTTCAAACGCAACCAAAAATGAATGCTTGAATTAGTTCCATTCAAAATGTAATGACGAGAATTTCTCTTGAATTTCATCAATAAATCGATTTGTACTAGAAAGACTCCAATTTCTAGCGATGTAATACTCCCCACCTTGATAAGCAAACTCAGGCTCTAACTGAGTACGATACTTTTTGTATTTGTCTTCAGTTCCTTTAATTTCTTCATATTTTTTCAGCAACTGAAACGAACAAGTTTTATTATTTCGGAGATAGTGAAAACCAGACTCATCAATTAATTTATGATCCTCAAGTGCCTTAACTGTATAAAAACCAATATCTGACTTACGGAAACCTTGCTGGTAAAGAATTCCATTAACATACAGATTAAGTGATGAGTGATCTTTTTCATTGCTAACAACTCTCTTTTCCCGATTTTTATGGCGTACCTCTATCTGGTAATCTACCGCTTCGGGAAGAGGAATAATTTGCTCAACATTCAATAAAAGTTTTTCATTCACTCGAAAAGGTTGAAGACGAACACAAGTTATATCCATCCCTCTATCATTCATCCATAAAACCGATGTCGTAATCTCTTTAGAAAAACCAAAAGCAGCTAAAACGATACGTGTTTCTTTAGCAAAATCATTATGTTGTGGAAAGTCCCAGGTTAGAAAATCCAACAGCGAACTTTCAGCATCAATATGCTGTCCCGTTTGATTCAAAAATTCCCTGTAGGCACTAACAGCTTGCTCCCACGTTAAATTCGAAACCATAGCTGCGTACCGAATCGCCTGAAGTTCCATATGACCACCATCTTCATCTCGCTTAAGCTCTATGACGACGAGATTGGCAGACTTATCGATACCAAGTAAATCGAGGCTTCGCTTAGAGCCAACAAAATGACTATATTCTTCTGCAATCACTAATGTATCTGGACTAATAGCTCCAATTTGCGATCTTAAAAGACGCTGGATGTCTTGTCGTTCCTTCAGCTTCTCTGCCTCAAATGAAGTCATTTCAACTTCTGTTAACGAATCCTGTGTTAATTCATATATTGCCATGTTTGTACTTGTAGTATTTTTTGTCGTTGTTCCTTTGTGCCATAGAGTATACATACCTATCCCTACAGGCTGTTAATGCAATACACGAATTTCGGTATGGTTATACTCCTCATCCATTACTTCGTCGTCAAATGAATCTTCCATTTGTTGATCGCGCAATATGGAATTGACCGCATCAGCAAAACCATCTTTCATATATTGTTCCATAAATATACCTTTCGGGTTTGGCCAGGGTAACTGAGCCATCGGCCAGTCACAGTGTTCCTTGTAAAACCAAAACGCTTTCAAGCGCCCTTCCACTGTGTCAAAATCCCGATGCCAATAGGCATTACCTAACCGATAATTCGTATGGAATTCATCAAAGCTGCCAAAGATTTCATAAACATAATCGGCTGTTTTTAGTATATTTTTCCACGCTGTTTCTTCACTAATATAGCCCGCAGCAAAACAATTTCGGTTCAAAACAATAGCTCGCCAGAGATCAAATCCCCAAAGTAAAGCGGGCGGGCGTCCATTAATTGAGCGAGAACATTGCTGTACATATTCCTCTGGCTCTTCAATTAAACTGCCAAGTACCTTAAACATTTCTCCATCGGTAAAAACCGCATCAACCGCAAAACGCTCTGAGTGCATTCCCGCCCATAAATCATGCAAAACTTTCCAATAGTCTTTTTCATCAAGTATTCCCCAATCTGTATAGACTTAAGATTGGTGAGGCTCTGCATCAGATAAGGGCAAGATACGGTATTGGTAATTATCACGAGAAACACGGCTTTTTAAAGGGTAATGTTCTAATGTTTCTGTCCAAAAACCATTGTAATAACAACTAACGATATGCAAACGCAATGCCTGACGTTTTTCTTCCGGCAAAACAGAATACTTTGCCTGTAAGTAATAACGTTTCTGTTCAGTAATAGGGAGATTTTTGATGCGTTGTAAACTATAAGTGGAGAAATAGATACCAAGTAAGCTCAAGCCAATCAAACTAGCCCAAAGTATGTATCCCTTTGAAGGTACGTTATTAGCATCAAGGATCAGTATCGTTATTCCGATCGATAATCCCCCTAACAAAAGTGTTGCAATCCAAAGAACACTAAAGCCAACTACCTGAACAGGCTTGAGAAATGCCAATCCCTTTCTTTCCTTGAGGATATTTTTGATTATCCTAAAACCATTAACAGGAAATCTTCTATTATTCGGGTGGTTTTGCAATAATTCTTTCATTTTTAATCCATTAATTAAGTAAGATGTATTTATAATTTTTTAATGTTGGAATTTTTTCTTTCTTAAGTGAAACCATTAGAATAAACAGCCTTATATTATATATCATTATAAACCATCTCTAATATTAGTAATGGAGAATACTATTTTCAGTGTTAATTATGAAGAATGACATATTTAAAAAACATATAATTTTAATTCCCAATATAATTGGCCGGATAAATTAACTTAAGCACCTGGATATTATCCAATATTTTCAGCTTTATTTTCTCCGTTTTTCAGCCCATTTTATTGTTCTTATTCACGGATTAACTTTATTTTCAAGTATCTCATCATGACAAGTGAGCCACTCTTCTTCACCGGTATGTTACACATCAGACGAGAATTGAACATCATAGAGATCCCACTCTCAGGTTAAAAAACATGATAATATTAAAGTCATTAGCATCGTGTCGGGGTGAGAGGTGTAATGAAAACTATCAATCAAAAAAAGTTACTGGCACAGGCTGAAACAATCTGTCGGTCAAGAGGGGTTCGTTTAACACCTCAACGCCTTGAAATTCTTCGCTTAATCACTGAACAACCTAGCGCGATAAGTGCCTATGATTTGCTGGATTTATTGCGTGAAGTCGAGCCACAAGCCAAGCCTCCAACAGTTTATCGTGGGTTGGAGTTTCTGCTGGAACAAGGTTTTATTCACAAAATAGAATCTACAAATAGCTATGTGCTTTGCCATCATTTTGAAGAGCCTTGCCATACTTCGGCAATGTTTATCTGTGAATTTTGTGGTTCAGTAACCGAAAAGGATGCAAAGGATATTGAATCAGCTATCCAACAGCTAGCACAAGGTACGGGATTTCACTTGCGAAATAGCGTGATAGAAGTGCATGGCATGTGTTCTTCCTGCCATGAGATTGAATCCTGTACAGAGCGTGATATATGCCAGCACAATCATTCGGTTGAAGAAAATAAAAAGAAATAATAAAAGACACTTGAAGACAAATTGAGCTATGAGGCGGTCATAACTAATATAATCATATATTTTCCCAGTGTCCGTTAAACTTAAGTTTAACGGACACTGGGAAAATGACCGCCCCAGAATGGCAAACTGCAATTATCCGCCTTTACAATCAGAACCAGTCCCCGCTACGAATAACGCCGACTGCCAATCCTTCAATAGTGAAATTCTGCTCGCTCAAATCAACAACAATGGGTTTAAATTCTGGATTCTCAGCAATCAGTTCAATTTTGTTTCCTGTTTGTTTGAAGCGTTTTACTGTAACTTCATCTTCAATGCGCGCCACAATGACTTGCCCATTATGAACATCTTGTGTTTTATGCACAGCCAGTAAATCTCCGTCCATAATCCCAATGTCTTTCATGGACATCCCTCTGACACGTAACAGAAAATCAGCACTTGGTTTGAATAATTCAGGATCAACCTTATAGTGACTTTCGATGTGTTCCTGAGCCAGCAGTGGTTCTCCAGCAGCAACACGACCGATCAGCGGCAATCCTGCTCCTCCATCTTCCTCTTCAAGAAGCAAACGGATACCTCTGGATGCACCAGAGATAATCTCTATCACCCCTTTACGCGCCAAAGCCCTTAAATGCTCTTCTGCTGCGTTAGGTGAACGAAAACCAAGCCGCGCTGCAATTTCAGCACGTGTTGGTGGCATACCCGTTTGCGAAATATGGTCACGCACCAAGTCGTAGACTTGCTGCTGTCTGGCAGTTAATGCTTTCATTTCGCCCCCTGTTTGTTTATACAGTCAAACTGTGAGTATATACAGGTAAAGCCGAATTGGGAACCGGTCAACATGTAAAAGCAGCGAACTAACATAGTTTGCTGAAAAAACACGCTACCTCAACGCATAAAATGCGACCAAAAGATCATTCCCCAAATAAACAGCGCCAAAAGTATACTGAGCAATACCGCCGCAGACCCCATATCTTTCGCTCGACCCGATAATTCATGATATTCACTACCGATGCGATCCACGACTGACTCTATGGCACTATTGAGGATTTCGACAATGACCACCAGCATAACAGCGCCAATCAGAAGAAGTCTTTCAAGTAAGCCAAAATCTATAGAAAATGCAATGATGATCGCAAGTATGGCGGCCATTGTTTCCTGCCGAAATGCCGCTTCATTTTGCCATGCTGCCTTGATTCCTTTCGCCGAATACCCAGCCGCTTTAATGATGCGATTCAAACCTGTTGATTGATTTGCCATAAAAATTTTCTTTAATGAACTTATTAATTGTATGGTTATATAACTTTTAGCTCTTATTATTGTCTTATTTTCCACAGATCTCAAAACCCGTTTCTGGTATCCTTGCGATGCGTTGCTAACAAGAGGCTTAAAGCAGTTATGTCAGGTTGGCGTAAAATATATTATAAGTTATTGAATTTACCACTAAAATTTTTAGTAAAAAGTAAACTAATCCCTACGGATCCTATTGCGGAGCTGCGTCTTGATACGACTCGGCCTATTTTGTACATATTACCGTACCGCTCAAAAACAGACTTATTGACTCTACGTCAACAATGTCTGGCGCAAGATCTGCCTGATCCGTTGAATCCTTTGGAAATTAGTGATACACAGCTGCCCAGTTGTGTCTTTATTGATAACGGTCCACGTGTGTTCCGTTGTTATGCACCAAAACATGAATCTGTGAAAATTTTCCACGCCTATCTGGACTTGCATCGTAATAATCCCGATCTGGATATCCAGATGGTGCCTGTTTCCGTCATGTTTGGCCGATCCCCTGGGCGCGAAGGGCAAGAAGGGCATACAACCCCACGATTACGCTTGCTAAATGGCGTGCAGAAGTTTTTTGCGATCTTATGGCTTGGACGGGATAGTTTTGTCCGTTTCTCCACTCCGGTGTCTTTACGCCGTATGGCCGACGAACATGGTACAGATAATATCATCGCCAATAAACTCGCCCGTGTGGCCCGGATGCACTATTCCCGCCAGCGTCTTGCGGCTGTTGGACCTCGTTTGCCTGCCAGGCAGGATCTGTTCAACAAGTTACTGACATCAAAAGCAATAGAAAAAGCGATTGCTGATGAATCCCGTAGCAAGAAAATCTCTCCCGAAAAGGCAAAGCAGAATGCTATCAATATGCTGGAAGAGATTGCTGCGGATTTCTCCTATGAAACCGTACGCTTGACCGACCGGGTTTTAAGTTGGACCTGGAACCGTTTGTATCAAGGCATCAATGTCCATAACGCCGAACGAGTTCGCCAGTTGGCACAGGATGGTCATGAACTGGTTTATGTTCCCTGCCATCGCAGCCATATGGACTACCTTCTGCTCTCTTATGTGCTCTATCACCAAGGACTGGTTCCACCGCACATTGCTGCGGGTATTAACCTGAATTTCTGGCCTGCCGGTCCGATATTCCGTCGTCTTGGTGCGTTCTTTATCCGCCGTACATTTAAAGGCAATAAGCTCTATTCAACCCTCTTTCGTGAATATCTCGGTGAGTTGTTTACCCGCGGTTATTCGGTTGAATACTTTGTCGAAGGAGGACGCTCCCGTACTGGTCGTTTGCTTGATCCCAAAACGGGGACGCTTTCCATGACCTTGCAAGCCATGCTGCGGGGAGAATCTCGTCCCATCACGATTGTGCCGATCTATATCGGTTATGAATATGTGATGGAAGTGGCAACGTATGCCAAAGAGCTGCGCGGGGCCACCAAGGAAAAAGAAAGCTTTTTCCAGATGGTTCGAGGGTTGCGCAAATTACGTAATCTGGGACAAGGTTACGTAAATTTTGGTGAACCGATCCCGTTGATACAATACCTGAATCAGCATGTACCAGAGTGGCGTGACTCCATTGACCCGATAGAATCTCAGCGTCCAACATGGCTGACGCCAACAGTCAGTAAACTGGCTAACAATATTATGGTCAATATCAATAATGCTGCCGCAGCTAATGCTATCAATTTATGCACTACAGCACTGTTATCATCACGTCAGCGAGCACTTACACGCGAGCAACTTATTGAGCAGTTAGATTGCTATCTGCAATTACTGCGTAATGTGCCTTACACTAACGATATCACGGTGCCAAACCAAACCGCAGAAGAGTTGTTAGATCACGCTCTTATGATGAATAAGTTTGAGGTTGAGAAAGACGGCCTGGGCGATATTATTATCCTGCCACGTGAAAGCGCGGTACTGATGACTTATTATCGTAATAATATCCAGCACTTACTGATCCTGCCATCCCTGATTACCAGTATTATTATGCATCACCGCCGCATTAGTCGCAGTGAATTGCTCAGACAGGTAGCACTGATTTATCCGCTGATCAAGCAGGAACTTTTCATGCGTTACAGTAAGGAAACGCTCCCGGACGTCGTCAATACCTTGATTGATGAGCTTGCGCGCCAATGCCTTATCTGCAACAAAGAGCAAGAAATGCTGGTGCTGAATCCTGCGCGTATTCGCCCACTGCAATTGCTGGCAGCAGGCATCAGGGAAACGCTGCAACGTTATGCCATAACGCTCTCTTTGTTGAATGCCACTCCTGAAATCAGCCGTGGTGTACTGGAAAAAGAGAGCCGGATGCTGGCACAACGTCTGTCAGTTCTGCATGGCATCAACGCGCCAGAGTTCTTTGATAAGGCCGTTTTTGCTTGCTCGGTCAATACGTTGCGTGAAGAGGGTTATATTCAAGACAGCGGCGATATGATCACCACCAGTGCCCAGGAACTCTATCATGTATTGAGTGAGTTGATGTCACCTGAAATTCGCTTGACGATTGAAAGTGTCAGTATGCCACCAGAACAGAATGAACCTATACAGATAGCACAAAATCAGCCATAACAAGGCCAGGCTGGTGATGGCAACAAGAAATTAACGGGCGGTTTACCGCCCGTTATATTATACATAGCTAAAAAAGATGCCGAGGAATAGAACTAAACCAACGTAGTTATTGTTCATAAATGACTGAAAACAGGCAGACCTTTCCCGATTTGTGAGCAGTTTCTGCTGATAAACGAATAATGCGGTTGCCAGCAATACCGTCCAATAATAGATTCCCCCCAGATTCACCATCCCGCCAACTAAAACCAAAATGCCCAGCATGATGAATTGCAGAATGCCAATGATCAGTTTATCAAAGCGCCCAAAAAGCACAGCGGTCGATTTCACGCCGATTTTCAGGTCATCGTCACGATCAACCATGGCATATTGTGTATCATAAATGACAGACCAAATGATATTAGCCAAAAATAACAGCCAGCATTCTAAAGGTAAGGACTCACTGATTGCGGCAAATGCCATAGGAATTGACCAGCCGTAAGCAGCACCTAACACAACTTGTGGCAAGTGACTAACACGCTTGACAAAAGGGTAAACCCACGCCAGTGCCAGACCAACGACCGACAATGCAATCGTCATTTTATTCAGTGTCAGAACCAGCGCGAAAGAAATAAGTATCAGTGTGGCAAACAAGATTTTACTTTCTTTTTCGGTAATATCGCCACTGGGAAGAGGACGAGATTTTGTCCGTTCTACATACCCATCAAATTTTCTGTCTGCGAAATCATTAATGCAACATCCCGCAGCACGCATGAAAAACACACCAAGAGTAAAGACTAACCCTATGTGCAAATCTGGCATACCTTTTGCGGCGATCCACAATGCCCAATAGGTTGGCCATAATAGTAATAATGTGCCAATCGGTTTATCGATACGCATTAAACGACAATAAGCACGCCATTTATCCCGCGTAATACTGACCTTCAATCTATTTCTCCCCTTTAGTTCTGTTGATCTTAATTCTCTTTATATACAGGTGAATTCGGTAAAAAAACCTCTGTGAGCAGCAGTGGCTTGCCCGACAGCCTCAATAAAGAACGACGCGCCCAACGATCCCCCTGCCGGCCTATTTGGATATAATCCCGCGTTAAATTATGACCACTAAAAAGATAACGTCCAAGTGGAACCGTGCCGACATCCACCAATTTTCTATCTGGGCCAGTGAGTGTTTCCTCAGGGATCACTGTGCGCCCCAAAAGCCACGGGATGTTATCTCCATACAAGACAATTTCACGTAACCAATATTTTCCACTTTCAGGTAAGTGCTCACTTTCATCATTTAACTCTGCCAGAGTAATAAAATCTTCCCGGAAAGGTGCAACCGATACCTGCTGACAATGTTGTTCAAAGCGACGTGTCATTGAGCCGACTTCCATCAGCCAATCTAAAACAGATTCAGGCAGAGGGTCAGTCTCATTTGATGATAACCAGTGGATGGGGGTTGAATTTAATATTGTGTCATCTGCCATATCATTTTCCCATTGCGGGGAAGAGCAATTTCCCCGACAGCGCAACGAATGGGGAGTGAGGATATCATGTTGCAGACCAATAAAATTAAAAGTTGATAACAAATTATGTAAATCACAAAAAAACTCACCTTAACAACTGTTGTTATTAAGGTGAGAAGAGATTAGATAATATAAAAGTTCAGATTAACGCCACACTTTGAATTGGTTAATCAGGCCATTTGTAGAGCTGTCATGGCTAGTTACAGCTTCTACATCGTGCAGTTCAGGCAAAATACGGTTCGCCAATTGTTTGCCCAATTCTACGCCCCATTGGTCAAATGAGAAGATATTCAAAATGGCGCCTTGAACAAAGATCTTATGTTCATACATAGCAATTAATACCCCCAAACTGAATGGGGTAATTTCACGTAATAAAATAGAGTTGGTCGGACGATTACCTTCAAACACTTTGAATGGCACAACATTCGCCACGTCTTCGGCATTTTTTCCTGCTTGTGCAAATTCAGCTTCCACCTGAGCCTGTGTTTTACCAAATGCCAATGCTTCAGTTTGTGCAAAGAAGTTAGAGAGCAGTTTACTGTGGTGATCACTCACTGGATTATGGCTAATTGCTGGCGCAATAAAATCACACGGGATCAATTTAGTTCCCTGATGGATAAGCTGGTAGAACGCATGTTGACCATTGGTGCCAGGCTCGCCCCAGATAATTGGCCCTGTCTGGTAATTCACCGGATTGCCATCACGATCGATGTACTTACCATTTGATTCCATATTGCCTTGTTGAAAATAGGCAGCAAAACGGTGCAGGTATTGGTCGTAAGGCAGAATCGCTTCAGTTTCTGCCCCAAAGAAATTGTTGTACCAGATGCCGATCAGTGCCAGCAAAACAGGAATGTTCTGCTCGAAGGCGGTTTGCTCAAAGTGTTTATCCATGGCATGAGCGCCACTCAACAGCTGTTCAAAATTTTCATAACCAATGGAAATCGCAATAGATAAACCAATTGCAGACCAGAGCGAATAGCGCCCCCCTACCCAATCCCAGAACTCAAACATGTTTTGGGGATCGATACCAAATTTTCTCACTTCTTGTTCATTGGTGGATAATGCCGCAAAATGTTTCGCGACATGTGCTTCATCAGCGGCACTTTGCAGGAACCAATGGCGGGCAGAATGTGCATTGGTCATGGTTTCTTGCGTAGTAAACGTCTTGGAAGCAATCAAGAACAAGGTGGTTTCTGGATCCAAGTTTTTGAGCGTTTCAACAATGTGGGTTCCATCAACATTGGAAACAAAGTGCATATTCAGGTGATTTTTATACGCTTTCAGTGCTTCAGTCACCATATAAGGACCAAGATCAGAACCACCAATACCAATATTGACAACATCTGTAATGGTTTTGCCTGTATAGCCTTTCCACTCACCACTAATGATGCGTTCACTGAATGATTTCATTTTCGCCAGCACCGCATTGACTTGCGGCATCACATCTTCCCCATCCACCATAATCGGGGTATTACTCCGGTTACGTAGGGCAATATGCAGCACAGCACGATCTTCAGTGCGATTGATTTTCTCACCAGAGAACATACTGCGAATTGCACTGGCTAAATCGGTTTCTTGTGCCAATGCTTGTAATTTCTCCAGTGTTTCCGTCGTAATGCGGTTTTTGGAATAATCCACCAGAATATGCTGATCAAATGTCGCAGAAAATGCCGTAAATCGTTTTTTATCCTGTTCAAACAGATCCCGCAAATGCACATTTTTCATTTGCTCAAAATGCTGCTGCAATGCTTTCCAGGCTTCGGTCTGGCTAGGGTTGATGCTTTTCATGAATAATGCTCTCTATCAACTGTCAATAAATAATAGGAATGCACAGATTGTAACGGCTTAATTCTGTGATTGATCTCCTTTTCCTTGTAATTACTGATATTGGTCAAAATAGCTCATGATTTCCAGTCTTAATTGTTGAGATAGGCAAAAACGATAATTTCCTTTCCATCATGAAAATTATTTATGCTTTATTGTCAAATATTGACTCCGTACGCCTAACCCGATATTTCTAACAGCCTATTCTCTGAACTATTCTCCAAACAAAGGGTTATCATCCATGTGTGCTGTTTCATCTCCTAACTCGCAGTATGTAGTAGCAAAATTTGGTGGTACTAGTGTGGCAGATTTTGATGCCATGAATAATTGCGCCGACATTATCCTGGCGAACACAAATGTCCGGGTGGTCGTTCTGTCAGCTTCTGCTGGCGTAACCAATTTGCTGGTTGCATTGGCGACTGGCTGCGGGAGTGACAAACGGGAGAGTTACCTGAAACAGATCCGTGACATTCAATATGCCATTATTGACCGCTTGAATGAAGCCGATGTGATCCGTGGGGAAATTGATCGCCTGCTGGAAAATATTGAGATGCTGTCAGAAGCCGCATCGCTCGCCACATCAGAAGCACTGACGGATGAATTGGTTAGCCACGGAGAAGTGATGTCCACCTTATTGTTTGTAGAGTTGCTACGTCAACGCAATATGGGTGCCGAATGGTTTGATATCCGTCGGATCATGCGAACCAATGATAACTTTGGGCGGGCAGAGCCAGATATATGCCAGATCCATACTTTGGCAATGGGGTACCTTCATCCTCGCCTGAACAATACAATCGTCATCACTCAGGGGTTTATTGGCAGAGAAGAAAAAGGGCGGACAACTACGCTGGGACGAGGTGGCAGTGATTATACCGCAGCTTTACTGGGGGAAGTGCTTGGTTTACAGCGTGTTGATATCTGGACAGATGTTCCCGGCATCTACACTACCGATCCCCGTATTGTTCCTACCGCTAAACGCATCAATAAAATTGCCTTTGATGAAGCGGCAGAAATGGCAACATTTGGTGCCAAAATCCTCCATCCGGCCACATTACTACCGGCTGTTCGCTGTGGCATTCCGGTATTTGTCGGCTCCAGCAAAGATCCACAAGCAGGCGGTACGGTAGTTTGTGATAAAACAGAAAATCCCCCGCTGTTTCGTGCATTGGCCTTGCGCCGTAAACAGACTTTACTGACATTACATAGCCTGAAAATGCTACATGCCAGGGGTTTTCTGGCAGAAGTTTTTACCCTACTGTCACGCCATAATATTTCGGTGGATTTGATTACTACATCAGAAGTCAGCATCGCCCTGACACTGGATACTAAAGGTTCCACCAGCACTAATGGCAACCTGCTGACCAATGCATTACTCACTGAACTTTCTAAATTGTGCCATGTGGAAGTCGAGGAAGATATGGCATTAGTAGCAATTATCGGTAATGAACTTTCACGAGCAAAAGGATTGGGAAAAGGAATTTTTGGCGTGTTGGAACCCTTTAATATCCGCATGATTAGCTGTGGTGCAAGCAGCCATAATGTCTGTCTGCTCGTTCCGGGTAACGATGCAGAACAAGTCATTCAGACATTGCATCAGAGTTTGTTTGAAGGATGACAAAATAAAGTCAAACATCGAGCCAGAAAAACCCGCATGAAAAGCGGGTTTTCTTGATTTTGCAAAGAGGATTAATTAATCAAACCACAACACATCGGATGTGTTTTTCCCCTCTTTATCATTCATAATAAGAAAACGAAAATAAATTCCATTTTTTGTCCATCGCAGCTATCGTTGCTGCAAGCAGACGATTATTTAGAGAGAATCTTATGAGCACAGCCGTTGCCAGCAAACGCACAAAAAAAACGAAAATGATGACAAATAGTGCCGCTGCAAGCGGTCAGGTTCAGTCTTTAAGCCGAGGGCTGACACTTTTGGAATACATTTCCGATTCGCCTATTGGTGTTGCTTTGACTGATCTGGCGATACAAGCCGGTCTGCCCAACTCTACGACCCACCGTCTTTTGACCACCTTGCAGCAACATGGTTTTGTTCGCCAAATAGGTGATCTAGGGTTATGGGTGATCGCTTCTCATGCTTTTGTCGTTGGGAGTAGTTTCTTACAAAGCCGTAATCTGATGGTGCTGGTTCATCCGATATTGCGTCAGTTAATGGAAGATTCCGGTGAAACCGTCAACCTTGCTATCCTTAATCTGGACGAATATGAAGCCGTGATTGTTGATCAAGTGCAATGCAATGCGCTGATGAGAATGTCCGCTCCCATTGGTGGCAATCTACCGATGCACGCTTCCGGCGCTGGAAAAGCCCTGCTGTCTACCCTCTCTGAACAAAAACGCTTCCAATTGCTGCATAAAAAAGGAATGCACGCTTATACCCAGCATACCTGTACCACCGCCGCAGCATTAACAGAAAATCTCGAACAGATCCGCAAGCAGGGTTTTTCATTTGATGATGAAGAACATGCGTTAGGATTACGCTGTATTGCTGCCTGTATCTATGATGAGCATCATGAAGCCTTTGCCGCTATTTCCATCTCCGGCCCAGTATCACGTATCTCTGATGATCGAGTGACTGAACTTGGCGCTCTTGTCATGCGGGCAGCAAAGGCAATTAGCCGGGAATACGGTGGCATTAAGTAATTTTCTCCAAAAAATAACCAGACCTCATCATGCCGCGAATTATGTCAAGTTATTGAAACACCTGCGGTCGTTTTTAACAGCCAACATAATATCACGGCTTATACTCGATAAACTTCAAGTTGCAATCTGCAAGATGACGCGAGGCCTTATATTTCCCCGCTGCGCGGGGAGATATAACACGCATCTTGAAGTTGGATTGGTATATCTTTCTTATTTGGTTTATTTAAGTACGTTGACTAAATCGCTGTCTACTGCGATACGCAAAAACATCTTCTATATATCCGTTTGTAATACGCTCTTGCAATGCCCGCCAGTAATCTGATTTAAACAGATCACTGTGACTTTCTTCAAAATAACGTCGAATACGTTTGTCAGTACATAAAAAATGCCGAAACTCTTCTGGAAAAACATCGTTAACAGCAACACTAAACCAAGGTTCGCTCGCTAACTCATCTTCTGGGTAGCGTGGCGGAGGAATATCCCGAAAATTCACTTCGGCCATATAACAGATTTCATCATAATCGTAGAAAATCACCCTTCCGTGGCGTGTAACACCAAAATTTTTAAACAACATATCACCAGGGAAAATATTTGCCGCAGCCAGTTGCTTAATGGCATTTCCGTATTCCTCAATCACATCCTTCAATTGCTCCTCATCATTGATCTGTTCCATATAAATATTTAACGGCATCATTTTACGCTCCATATAAAGATGCTTTATCAAGAGGTTATCGCCTAAATCCTCTAACTTTTTTGGTATCTCTTTTTGCAATTCCTCCATTAACTCAGGGCTAATATGGCGTTTATCAATCACAAAGTTTTCGAATTCCTGAGTATCAGCCATTCTTCCAACACGATCATGCTCTTTTACCAGACGATAGCACTCCTGAACACGCTCTTGAGAAACCTCTTTCTGTGGTGCAAATTTGTCTTTAATCACTTTAAATACACGATCAAATGACGGGAAAGTGAAAACCAGCATGACCATGCCCTTCACACCCGGTGCAATTGTGAACTGTTCCTGAGTGGAATTAATGAATGTCAGATATTCACGGTAGTATTCTGTTTTACCGTGCTTTTGACAGCCTATCGCCATGTAGAGTTCTGCTGTGGATTTCGTCGGAAGAATTTCACGCAACCACTCAACTAAAGCGGCGGGCAAGGGCGCGTAAACCATAAAATAAGAACGGGCAAAACCAAAAACAATGCTGGCATCATCGTAGTGGGTCAGACAGGTATCGACAAAAATCCCCCCCGATTCATTGTGATGAATCGGTAACAAAAAGGGATAAACAATCGCCCCCATCCTGATCTTTCCTACCAACCAGGCTGCCTTGTTGCGGTAAAACAATTCATTCGCGATCTGGAATGTGGAGTGTAATAAATCAGATTGGGAAAATGTATTCTGTAAATATTGCGTGATATAACTAATATCCCGATCCAAATTCTCCCATTTAAGGCGTAATGGCAAATCATTTAAGATGGTTCGCAACGTTGCTGCAAGATTATCATTAGGAAAAAAATCCCGTGATAATGGGCGAGAAATATGACGAAAACGGGAAGAGGGTTGGGAAGAAAAGATATAGAGGTTTTCTGGTTTCAAGTTACGATGTTTAAAAAAACGACAGTAAACCGAATTAAAAAAACTTTCGGCAATTTCAAAACGCGGATAATCAGGCAGTAAACGGGTATAAACCGCTTTAACTTCAGCAATGTAATCTTCATCATATTGTAATGAAGTGTGAATGCGCTTCAATTGCTCCACCACCAATCCAACATGATGATCATACAAGTTAATTCTCTTTTTCATGGCCTGCTGTACAGCCGGCCAGTCGGCCTGTTCAAAACGTTGCTGTGCCCCAGAAGTGACCTCCAGAAATCGACCATATTGCGCATCAAATCCCTGCAAAATGGTTTGTGCAATTAAATGTGCGAGATCTATTTCCATATTTAGCCACCTTACTCGGCACGTAAAGGGGTATCCCTTTTGGGAATTCCCCCACAGTTTATTATCCCAATCAGTATAATGAACTTAGAATTGCTGTTCTTCTGTCGAACCGGTTAATGCTGTAACAGAAGCCCCTTCTCCCTGAATAATCGTGGTCACTTTGTCAAAATATCCCGTTCCCACTTCCTGCTGATGTGAGGAGAATGTATAACCACGGTCAAGGGCAGCAAATTCTTGTTCCTGAACTTTTTCAACATAATGTTTCATTCCTTCACCACGTGCATAATCGTAGGCCAAATCAAACATGTTGAACCACATGCTATGTATGCCCGCAAGTGTGATGAACTGGAATTTATATCCCATAGCAGATAACTGCTCTTGAAAACTGGAAATCGTTTTATCATCCAGATTCTTTTTCCAGTTGAAAGAAGGCGAACAGTTATAAGCTAACAACTTGCCAGGATATTTAGCATGGATGGCTTTAGCAAAACAACGAGCCGCTTCAATATCCGGTGTAGAGGTTTCGCACCAGACAACATCGGCGTAAGGGGCATAAGCTAACCCACGGCTGATAGCTTGTTCAATACCAGCACGAGTACAATAGAAGCCTTCACAGGTTCGCTTGCCAGTAATGAACGCTTTGTCATAAGGATCACAATCTGAGGTCAGCAAATCTGCTGCATCTGCATCGGTGCGTGCGATTAATAAGGTGGGTACACCGGAGACATCCGCTGCCAACCGCGCAGCTACCAGCTTCTGAATAGCCTCTTGAGTCGGAACCAAGACTTTGCCACCCATGTGTCCACATTTTTTCACTGCGGCCAGTTGATCTTCAAAATGCACTGCCGCAGCACCCGCCTCGATCATCGCTTTCATCAGTTCAAATGCGTTCAGTACCCCGCCAAACCCCGCTTCCGCATCTGCAACAATCGGCAGGAAATAGTCAATATATTCTTGACTATCTGGATTGATACCATTTGACCATTGGATCTGATCTGCACGACGGAAGCTATTATTAATACGTTTGATTACATTAGGAACAGAATCAACAGGATACAATGATTGATCGGGATACATGCTCGCTGCGGTATTTGCATCTGCCGCCACTTGCCAACCGGAAAGATAAACCGCCTCAATACCTGCTTTAGCTTGCTGAAGTGCCTGCCCGCCTGTCAGCGCCCCAAGCGCATTTACATAGCCTTTTTTCGAGTTACCCTTCAGCAAGTTCCACAACTTTTTCGCCCCCAGCTGCGCTAAAGTATGTTCAGGATTAATCGAACCCCGCAATTTGACGACATCTTCAGCACTATATGGACGAGTGATACCTTTCCAACGCGGTTGTTGCCATTCTTGTTCCAATTGAGCGATTTGTTGTTTCCGGGACATGGTCATGATGTTCTACTTCCTATGCTTAATTAATCGGATATTTTTGCCATTATTGTCTTTAAGCTAATCTAATAACTGATAACCAGGTAATGTTAGGAAATCAATTAAGTTGTCCTGAGTGGTAATTCTTTCCATTAAATCAGAAGCTTCCATAAATCGCCCTTGATTAAAGTGCGGCTCCCCAGCTTCCTGTTTAATCACATCTAATTCTTCTTTCAACATTTCTCTGAACAGTTCTTTTGTCACTTTTTTACCATTAGAGAGTGATTTTTCATGGCGAATCCATTGCCAAATAGACGTTCGGGAAATCTCTGCCGTAGCCGCGTCTTCCATCAAACCGTAAATCGGTACACATCCATTCCCCGAAATCCAGGCTTCTATGTACTGAACGGCAACGCGAATATTTGCGCGCATTCCCTCTTCTGTCCTTTCTCCCAAACAAGGCGCAAGCAATTGTTCAGCCGTAATCGCATCATCTTCTTCACGTAAAACGGTTAATTGGTTTTGACGCTCTGCCAGTTTTGCGTCAAAGACCTCCATGACAATATCTGCAAGCCCTGGATGCGCAACCCATGTACCATCATGGCCGTTATTGGCTTCCAGCTCTTTATCCGCTCTGACTTTGTCCAAAACTTGCTGATTTTGCACAGGATCTTTACTAGGAATAAATGCCGACATTCCTCCCATTGCAAATGCCCCACGTTTATGACAGGTTTTAATCAGTAATCGAGAGTAAGCACTCAAGAAAGGTTGTGTCATCGTAACGGATTGGCGATCCGGCAAAACGCGATCAGCATGATTTTTCAGTGTCTTGATATAACTGAAAATATAATCCCAGCGCCCACAGTTCAGGCCAACGATGTGATGACGCAAGTGATACAAAATTTCATCCATCTGGAATACGGCTGGCAATGTTTCAATCAAAACCGTTGCCTTAATCGTACCTATTGGCAAATTGAAACGTGATTCCGCAAAACGAAACACATCACTCCACCATTGTGCTTCATGGTAGCTCTGTATTTTGGGTAGATAAAAATAAGGACCACTGCCTTTTTGCAGTAATTTCTTATGATTCAAGTAGAAATAGAGAGCAAAATCAAACAGTCCGCCAGAAATCGGTCCGTTCTTGTAGAGGATATGTTTTTCTGGCAGGTGCAGCCCTCTAACCCGGGCAATCAATACTGCGGGATCTGCTTTCAACTCATAACGCTTACCCTGCTCATTGGTATATGAGATCGTTCCATTGACGGCATCCCGTAAGTTAATTTGTCCATTGATGACCTTATCCCATTCAGGTGCTAATGAATCCTCAAAATCTGCCATAAATACTTTTACATTGGCATTTAAGGCATTGATGACCATCTTGCGCTCTACAGGACCCGTTATTTCAACCCGACGATCTTTGAGATCATCGGGTATTCCCTGAATTTTCCAATCCCCATTTCTAATGGAATCTGTTTCCGAAATAAAGTCAGGTAATGAGCCACTATCTATCTTTTCCTGCCAATGTACACGCTCATCCAATAATTTTGTACGTCTGTCAGAAAATTCGATAATTAAATCCTCTAAAAAGCGAATAGATTCAGGTGATAACACCTGTTTCTCCTCCTCTCCAAAAGGTTTAATAAAGGTTAATTTTGTTGCTAATGCCTGCTGCATAATCTCCCCACTTCTCACTTTTAAACACTCATCTGCTTAAGAGTAATCAATTAAAAAAATAAATCAAAAACAGTTTCCATTATTTTTAATAATGTAAATTAATTAAGTAAAATCAACAAATTAAGATACATAAAAGATAAAAAAATCTGGAAAATAAATTCTAAAAAATAACACGCAACAATGTTAAGTTTTTGTTATGCATGAAAAATAACGGATGACTATTGAACGACAGCAACGGAAGGAAAATTAAAAAAATGAGAAGTGGCTCGCTTCAGCAACCGCTCATTTTGATTTAAAACTCAAATTGGATTTAATCTAAGGTGGGATTCATAACAGCCAGATCATATGGCGTAATTTGGTAGACATAATAATTCAACCAATTTGAAAATAGTAAATGACCATGGCTGCGCCAAGACGCAATAGGTTTATTTGCAGGATCGTTATTTGGAAAATAATTAACCGGTAATTCCGGTTCCAGACCAGCAGAACGATCACGCCAATATTCTGCGGCCAATGTACCTGCGCCATATTCAGGGTGCCCTGTCACAAATACTAATCTTTTATCTTTGCTGGCAAATAAATAAGCGCCTGCTTCTTCTGAGCTGGCTAAGATATCCAAATCTGTATGTCCACGAATCAGCGATTCAGGAAAATCAGCAAAACGCGAATGGGGGGCAAAAAATGTTTCGTCAAATCCACGGGTTAACAATGCCAGAGGATCTAAAGTTGAATGGGAATAAACGCCAGATAGTTTAGTTTTTCGCGTATATTTAGGAAGGTGGTAAAGCACTTTCAATGCTGCTTGAACAGCCCAACAAACAAAAAGTGTCGAGGTAACGTGCTCTTTTGCCCACATCACTATTCTTTCAACCTCGCTCCAATAAACCACATCCTCAAATTCAATGAGTCCCAAAGGAGCGCCTGTGACAATCAACCCATCGAAATTTTGATCTTTTATTGAATCAAAATCACAATAAAAAGTGTCCAAATGTTCAGCGGGGGTATTTTTGCATTGGCGACTATCAATACGCAGCAATTGAATATCGATTTGAAGCGGTGTGTTAGACAATAACCGAATAAACTGGTTTTCTGTTTCTATCTTCTTTGGCATTAGGTTAAGGAGCAATACCTTCAATGGACGAATATTCTGAATACTGGCCCGTGTTGAGGTCATCACAAAAATGTTTTCATTGCAAAGAGCGTTCACCGCAGGTAATTCATCTGGTACACGAATTGGCATTGCTTAAAACCTCGACTATTGAACTTGTGTATTTAGACTTCCAGATAGCCAAATTTACCCCAAATGGAAGTTAAATGTCGAGTTATTGTACTCAAATTGAAATTATTTCATTTTATTATATAGGAAATAGTTATCAGAATAAGGAAGAAAAATTAAGCCGATATTAGTCGCAATACGATGTGACCAATATCAATATTTCATAAGTGAAATTAAAGATAGGCAGAGTTCATAACTTGATAGCTCAAACAATCTTTAAACGCCTGATAACTTTGTTCGCTTAGTTGTTCAGGATAACTTAAGACAACCAACTCATAAGGTTCCCTGGCAAGGTGATAACTTGGATGGTGATGCAAATATCGTAATTGATTTTTCCAAACATCTAAACGCAAAAAAGCCATCCGGTGACGGATGGCTTTTCTGACTAATGAATGAGTGTCAG